>JAFOZN010000057.1 GCA_017391185.1 Alistipes sp.
AAGGTTATGATTACTATGATTTGGTGTTGGCTTTGACCGAGGAGATGGGTGTGACGGATCAGATTTTGATTAAAGGCGGTAAGCCTTTGGCCGACATCAAGGAAAAATTGTCGAAGTATGAGAATAATATGATGTATATGCCGATTGTGTCACCTCAGAATGTCAAGGGTCGCGAGATGTTGAGCGAGTACTTGGCCGATAAGGAGCCTCAGTTGGCCTATGAAGTGTGTTGGAATAAGCTCACGCCTGAGGTGGAGCAGGCTATGAAGGAGGTCATTGCCGATGGTTCTAAATTGTGGGTGAACACGCTTTGGAATTCGCTCTGTGGCGGATTGAGTGATGATGTTGCTTATACGACATCAGTCGAGGAGGTCTATGGTAAAATTGTAGATATGGGTGCTACGATGATTCAGACCGATCGTCCAGAGTTCTTACTCGACTATTTGCGATCTCGCGGATTGCATGATTAATGTGATGGTTGGCCTTACCTAAAAAGAGCGTGTCTACATTAGACACGCTCTTTTTTAGATAAACAACATCGCCACAAGCGATATGGCTATTCCAGCCACAAAGCCTATGAGTAGCTGTCGCGGGCGGTTGCGCCCCATATAAAGTCGTGCTGAGGCCAACAATCCTGCGGCAAGAATCGCACCCAAAAAAGCCCAGAAGAGAGCAATCTCGCCTACGATGTTGAGCATCGAAAAGATGCCGATGGCGGTACCGATTGCCGTCAGATGAAGGCTGATACGAAAAAACGGTATTGTTACCAGACAAAACAACTCACTCATCAGTGCTGCGACTATCATCTTGCGGAAGATCAGAAGTGATGGTACACCCATAAAGGTGATGGCACAGAGCAGATAACATATCGAACATATCAAGATGGACATGACGTAGAACTGCTTGCGCGTGAGGTGCCTGAAATATAATCTGCTAAAACGCTTGACCAAAGTTATTGTCAGTATGGGTAGGATAAGCGAAAAGAGCGTCACTACCCACAATAGATACAGTTTGCCCTTGAATGGATAGTAGGAATATACCGTTGGGCAGAATAGCAATACAACCATCACATATATGGGTATAAGGAATGGGTGCATGGCGTAGGAGTATATCTTGGCAAGTCGGCGAAGCATCAAAAAGTAGGTTTTAACTCACTTTAAATCTGTTTTCTAAGGCGTGCTACGGGAATATCTAACATCTCGCGATATTTGGCTACCGTACGGCGAGCGATGCAGTAACCCTTGTCGTTGAGTATGTTCATAAGTGTCTCATCTGTCAGCGGATGACGTTTATCCTCCTCGTTGATGCACTCCTGTAGGATATTTTTAATCTCATAGCTCGAAACAATCTCTCCACTCTCGGTCTGCATGGCCTCCGAGAAGAGTGTTTTGAGAAGTATTATGCCGAAGTGAGTCTGTACATATTTACTATTTACCACACGCGAGATAGTCGAGACATCCAACCCCGTACGATCCGCAATATCCTTGAGGATCATAGGGCGCAGATGACTCTTGTCGCCATCTTTGAAATACTCTTTCTGGAAATTAAGAATCTCCTGCATGGTACGCATCAGTGTGTCGTGGCGTTGCTTGATGGCTGAGATAAACCATTTGGCAGAGTCGATTTTACTCTTGACAAATTGTATGGCCTCTTTATCTTTATCGGATATTGTGCCGTTGGGCGAGACCATATCTCGGATCATATCTACATATCGGCGATTGATCTTTACATCGGGTATGTTGTATGATGTGAGCGAGAGGTCGAACTGCCCATCGTGGTAGTCGAGTCTAAAGTCGGGAATGACGTATGGTGCCACATCGAGGCTCCCTCCCTCGGAATAGAGGTTGGCAGGTTTGGGTGAGAGGTGGCGTATCTCATCTATAGCATCGCGGAACTCCTCCTCGCTCACCCCCAAGCGAGAGATTAGCTTTTCGTAATGTTTTTTGGTAAACTCCTCGAAATGAGAACTTAAGATCTTCTTGGCCAGTCGCTTGGTAGGGGTATCCATCGTACGATCATGCATCTGCAAAAGCAGACACTCCTGCAGATTGCGAGCTCCTATGCCTGCTGGTTCCAGTTGGTGTATGATGCCGAGTAGTTGCTCCAACTCCGCAGGCATGACATCTATACCGAGCGAAAAGAGTATGTCATCCGAGAGCGACTCCATATCGCGGCGCAGATAGCCATCCTCATCTATGCTACCGACCATAAAAAGGGTGATTTTATACTCCCTCTCGCTTAGGTTACGATAGCCCAACTGTTCGGCCAAATACTCTTGTATAGAGAGCCCTCCTGTGATATTTATAGGACGCTCCTTATCATCTTTCGAGAAGTTGTTTATGCGACTCTTATAGCTCGGAGTATCATCATCTGAGATGTACTCCTCCACCGAGAGTTGCTCATCATCATCCTGAGAGTGGCTCTCCTCCTCCAATACGATGTTCTCCTCGATCTCTTGCTTGATACGTTGTTCGAGTTGTGTGATGGGCAACTCCAACAACTTGATCATCTGGATCTGTTGTGGTGAGAGAGTCTGTTGCTGACTTTGAATCTGACGTTGCGAAATAGCCATAGTTTTCTTGTTAAAATTTTACTTGCTAAGCTCTCTTCTTTATCTTCTTCTTTAGGTCAGCTATCATGTCTGCTATCCAATGCGGATTAGCAGGAACTATTTGCGGTTCTTCTTCAAGGCGCTTATTATGCCCTTAGACCAGAATTTGGCCAACTCCTTGGCACCATCCTCGTTAGGGTGCAGGAAGAATACGCCCGCATTACCATTCTCGGCAAACATATATTTGCGGTAGTGCTGCTTGAAGAAATCAAACGCCTCGTAATCACCCACAAATACATCCTTCTCCTGCTGAGCAATCTCAAGCAGTACGTTGGCATAGTCGGTCACGCGCTTTAAGCCTGCCGTAAGGTACATCGCTCCGTTATAAGTATTAGGACTATACCAGATAGGGCGCTGCAATACAAAAATCGCACCTGGAGCCATCTTTCTCAGGCGAGAGATCAGATCCATAAGGTTCTTTTTGTATTGGGCGTTCGAAGCTGGTGCCCCGTAACATCTGGTAGATGCCGAGTCGTTGGTTCCGAGCATGATAGAGAAGATTATCGGTTCTTGACTGATGTCTTGAATCTCCTTAATAGCCTTCTCTACACGCTTGAAATCTCTATTGTGTGAAGGTACGAAGTCGAGTGTAGTGGCACCCGAACGTCCGCAATTGCGGAAGTTGACATCCTTGCCGAGCTTCTTCTCCAGAATCTGGGCTGAGATGACGGGTGGAGCACTCTTAAGGCTCTCTTTATGTCCGGCTCCAGCGGTGATGCTATTGCCGATATAGATGACGTTACAGGTCTTAATCTTGTTTGCAGCCTGCGTCTGGTAGCTCAACGCGAAAAGGGCGATGAGCAGGAGTGAAAGTAGCCTCTTCATATTCTTCACTTTTGGTTGTTTTAGTCTTGGTAGTGGTCAAATTTTAGAACTCTGCGTTGTTTGGAGTACGTGGGAATGGAATCACATCACGGATGTTAGCCATACCTGTCACGAACAACAACAAACGCTCGAAGCCCAAACCGAAGCCAGAGTGTGGTGCTGAACCCCAACGGCGTGTGTCGAGATACCACCAAAGCTCAGCCTCGCTCATTTGGAGCTCCTTGACTCTTGCAGTAAGCTTGCCATAATCAGCCTCACGCTCCGAACCACCGATGATCTCGCCGATTTTTGGGAACAAAACGTCCATAGCGCGTACTGTCTTGCCATCCTCATTCTGCTTCATGTAGAATGCCTTGATATCCTTTGGATAGTTGATGAGGATTACAGGGCGCTTGAAGTGCTCCTCTACCAGATAACGCTCATGCTCCGACTGCAAATCGCAACCCCAATCGCATGGGAACTCAAACTTGCGGCCCGAAGCCTTCAGAATCTCGATACCCTCTGTGTAATCCAAACGTACGAAGTCGTTCTTGATGACAAACTCCAAACGCTCGATAAGCTCCTTGTCCCACATCTTGTTCATGAACTCCAGATCCTCGCGGCAGTTCTCCAAAGCGTAGCGGATCAAATACTTGAGGAAATCCTCAGCCAACTCCATGTTCTCCTCCAACTCGTAGAATGCCATCTCAGGCTCGATCATCCAGAACTCCGAGAGGTGACGTGGAGTGTTAGAGTTCTCAGCACGGAATGTAGGGCCGAAAGTATAGATCTGTCCCAAAGCCAAAGCTCCGAGCTCACCCTCCAACTGACCAGATACAGTAAGGTTACATGGCTTGCCATAGAAATCCTGAGAGTAGTCGATCTGACCATCCTCTGTACGAGGAAGGTTGTTCAGATCCATAGTTGTGACGTTGAACATCGCTCCAGCACCCTCGCAGTCAGAACCTGTGATAAGTGGGGTGTGCCAATAGTAGAAGCCGTGGTCGTTGAAATACTTGTGGATAGCGTATGCCATAGCGTGGCGGATGCGGAAGACAGCGCCAAAGGTGTTGGTACGTGGACGCAAGTATGCGATGTCACGCAAGAACTCCAAAGAGTGGCCCTTCTTCTGCAATGGGTATGTGTCAGGATCAGCTGTACCATAGACCTCGATCTTCTCGGCCTGTACCTCTACGCCCTGACCTGCGCCGAGTGATTTAACGAGCTTACCATCTACGCGGATACATGAACCTGTAGTGACAGCCTTAAGCTCCTCTTCCTGTATCTTCTGCAAGTCGACAACGACCTGTATGTTACCTACGCAAGAACCATCGTTTAGAGCGATGAATGCTACGTTTTTGTTTCCACGCTTGGTGCGCACCCAACCCTTTACCGTAATGTCATAGTCGGTAGTGGTAGATTTCAGAATCTCTGCAATTCTCTGAGTTTTCATCTTTTTATCGTATTTTAATTTTACTATTCTTCCGTATTCTTGAGACCAAGAGTTGTTCCCTAAAAAACACTTTAGCCCTATCAACCTACAAAGGTAGATAATAATTTGATATTTGTCAAAAAAAAAGTACCTTTGCAAACGGTACTATGTACCGCCGAAGCGTTAAATGAGCGTTATTTTAATAATTAGTGCTAAATTATGAAGAGATTTTTCCTACTTGGCTTGAGTCTTATGGCCGTATTGTCGGCTTTGGCGCAAAGCCCCAGAGTATATCGTTCGGAGTTTGTGACCTTCGATAAGAGAGAGGATGCGGTGGCTGATAAGCGCGATGAGACAGCCAATTATACACCCTTCAAGCCTGAGCGTATTGCGATTGCTGGCGGTGAGGCTCGTTTTGTGCAGAAGATCAATATCGATGCTACGATGAACGACTACAACGTATTCTTCCACTTGGAGAATGTCGGTATGGCATATACGCTTTTTGTCAACAATGAGCCTATTGCCGAGGTGGATGATACCATTACTCCTGCCGATTTCCTGCTCTCGCCATATTTGCGTCAGGGAGTGAATGAGTTGATGGTGGGCGTAAGAATGAGTCGCACGCCTCAGCTTCAGGAGAATCTTGTGCAACCAAATTTCGAGCAGTTTGAGAATAGCTACATCTTCGCTCAGCGTAGATTGTCGGTTAGGGATTTTGATGTGATTCTTGAGCCTGATACTACACGTCAATATGCTAAATTGAAGTTGGATGTTATCGTGGCCAACGATTTCAACTACAAGGAGACTATCCAAGTGGGATTCGATATCTACGATCCTAAGGGGAAACTCAAGGAGTATAGCGTCAATGAGTTGGAGTTGGAGGGACGTTCGATAGATACGCTCCGTTTTAATCCCGATGTGTATCACTCATACAACTTTAAGTGGGGTGATGGTCAGAAGCCACTCTATACCTTGACTCTCTACATCAAGCGCAATGGAATGTTGTGGGAGTATATCCCGATGAAGATTGGTTTCGGTAAGACTGAGTATCGTGATGGTAAATTCTTCCGCTTCGATCAGGTGCTGCATCTCCAAATCAAGGAGCATTTCAACGCCTCGGAGGATCGCCAAAAGACGTTTGTTGCCATCGAGCAGCTCAAGTTGCGCGGTTATAACACCCTTTGTCCCGACTATCCACAACCAAAATGGTTCTACGATATGTGCGACAAGGCGGGTATGTTTGTCATCGAGTGTGCCAATATCAACTCTCCTACCAATAGCCATATTCGCTCGGTGGGTGGTACTCCAGCCAACGATCCTAAACTCTATGATGAGTATATGACTCGCATCAAATCTATGTATTACCGTTCGCGCAACCACTCTTGCATCATTGCCTACCGTTTGGCGGGTGCGCAGTCGGGTAATGGATACAATCTCTATAAGGCTTACGAATGGTTAAAGTCGGTAGAGAAACGCCGCCCTGTATTCTATGAGGGTGCCGAGGGAGAGTGGAATACCGATAAGGAGTAGAGATGAATATAGAACTCATCGTAATCGGCAAGACCGATCAGCAGGAGGTGGCATCGCTTGTGGAGCAGTATGCCAAGCGAGTGAATCACTACTGTAAATTCACCGTTACGACCATCGCCGATGTAAAGAATACTCGCAATATGGCTCCTTCGCGCCAGAAACAGTTGGAGGGAGAGATGATCCTTAGGCTTATTTCCGATGGCGATTGGTTGGTGTTGATGGATGAGAGGGGCAGGCAATTTACCTCGATGGAGTATGCCGATTGGTTGCAAAAACGTATGCTCAGCGGAGTGAAACGTCTGGCTATTGTTATCGGTGGCCCTTACGGCTTTTCGGACGAGGTCTATAAGCGTGCCAACGAGAAAATCTCGCTCTCGAAGATGACCTTCTCGCATCAAATCGTGCGTGCAATCTTTGCCGAGCAGTTGTATAGAGCTTTTACTATCCTTAATAACGAACCCTATCACCACGAGTAGATATGAAACTTATCAAAACTCATGCGGCTCTCTTGGCGTGGCGAATCATCCTTCTATATGTGGTGATGATGCTTTGTCGAGCAGTTTTTTATGCCTACAATAGTACACTCATTGGCGAGTTGCCATACGAGGAGTTGTGGTCGCTTTTGTGCGGATCACTCAAATTCGATACAGTATCGATCATCTATGCCAATGCTGTTTTTATACTGCTTTCGCTCCTGCCTCTCAAGGTGAGGGAGCGCAGCTGGTGGAAACGTATGCTCTATTGGTACTATGTGGTGGTCAATTCACTTTTGCTCGTGGTGCTGAACTTTGCAGATGCCATCTATTTCCACTATACTCAGAAGCGTTTTTCGGCCGATGAGATATTCTTTGCCGAGAATGATAACTCTTTGCAGTTGATCTTAAAATTCGCTGCCGAGAATTGGTTTATGGTCTTGGTCGGTGCGGCATTTATCTTGGTCTTGGCGATGGGTTATTGTCGCAAGATACGCTTTAAGTCCCTGTTTGATGGCCTATGGTATTATGTCAGCTCTACGATGGTGTTGTTGGTGGCCGTAGCGCTCTGTATTGGTGGTGTTAGAGGAGGCTTTACCAAGATGACACGCCCCATTACCGTCTCTAATGCTACGCTCTATACCTCGAATCAGGCGCGAGCTACGATGATTCTGAGTAATCCTTTCTGTGTGTTGCGTACCATTGGGTCGAGTGGTAAAATAGCCTATGAGAAATACTTTACTCCAGAGGAGTTGGCTCAAATCTACTCTCCCGACCACTATCCAGCCGACTCAGGCTCGGTAAAGGAGCTTGCTGGTCGTAATGTAGTGGTATTTGTGATGGAGAGCTTCTCGGCAGAACATTCTGTTCTGCTTCGTCCCGATTTGTATGAGGATAAGGAGGAGAAGGGCTATACTCCATTTTTGGATTCGCTCATGCGCCAAAGCTATACGTTCTATAATATGTATGCCAATGGTCGCCGTTCGATTCAGGCTTTGCCTGCGGTGTGGAGTTCTATCCCTTCATTTAAGGCCCCATTTGTGTTGATGCCGCAGTCGGTTGCTACGGGACGTGCCATGCCTCATATCTTCAAGGAGAAGGGCTATGAAACCATGTTCTTCTGTGGCTCGGATCATGGCTCTATGGGCTTCGGTGCGTATGCTCGTGCTGTCGGTATAGATAATCTCTACTCGCGTCAGACCTATGAAAAGAGTCGCGGCAAGGGTGATTTCGATGGCTATTGGGGTATCTGGGATGGAAAGTTTATTGATTACATGGGCGAGGAGTTGTCGAAGGTCAAGCAACCTTTCTTCTCGACTATCTTTACACTCACCTCTCACCATCCGTTTGTAGTGCCTGAGGGTGAAGAGAATCTACCAGAAGGCCTTACTCCTAATCATAAATGTGTGGCCTATGTAGATCGTTCGCTCAAAGCCTTTTTCGAGAAATATGGTGAGCAGGAGTGGTTCCGCAATTCGTTGTTTGTCTTTGTGGCAGACCATGTTTCGAGCGAGAAGTTTTCTGAGGAGTTCCGCACCTCACCGGGTGATTATCATGTCGTAGGATTTATGTATGCTCCCGACTCTTCTTTGGTGGGCGAGCATCGACAGGTGGTCTCGCAGATCGACTTGATGCCTACGGTGTTGGGCTTGATGGGTAATGAGGAGCCATATTTCGCCTTTGGTCGAGATATCTTTAATGAGCATTGCGATGAGCCATTTTCGCTCAATTATGATAACAACGTTTTCCAAGCCATCACTTCGGAATATGTAGTGTGCTTTGACGAGAAACAGATCGTGGGCGTGTATGCTCATGGCGATTTAGAGAAGAAGCATAATCTTGTCTCGGAGGTTGATCTCTTGGTTATTGAGCAGAAGATCAAGGCTATGATTCAGAGTTATTATTCGCGCATCGAGGCCAAGGATTACATGGTGCATGAAAGCCCCGTTTCGTTGGAATAGCCAAGTCGGGCAATAGTAAAATAAACGCCGTAATCCAAAGGTTACGGCGTTTATTATTTGTATGTACTCTATATTACATCTTATAGAACTCCTCCCAGCCCTTGCGTGGTGGGGTAGAGGTAAGCATTGCATCGGCAAAGCGGTTGTTTACGATGCGCTTTGTCTCGCGGTCGAAGATAATCTTCTCGTTCAGACGCTGAGCCATCACACCCAAACAGAATACCTGACACAATGGACCGAACTTCTCGAATGGAGAACGAGTCTTCTCCTCGCCCATACAAGCCAAGAGGAAGTTCTCGTAGTGGTTCGATGGACTCTTAGGTACCTCTGGCAACTTGCTTGCCATCTCCTTGGCCTTAGCTTCAGGGATGATCTGAGTTGTAGCACCGTGAGAGCCACGCTTGAAGATGAGATCCTTAGAGTACATGATAGTACCTGGGTTGAGCTTCACAGCCGAAGCCGCAGCTGGCTTACCGTTGATCATTGGTACATCGCTACTCATCTTAGATACACCATATCCCTCTGGTACAGGAGGATAGTTGCCGATACCATCCCACCAAGTGATATCCATCGCAGGCATCTTGCCACGGCGTGGGAACTTGAAGTTGATGGTCGATGACATTGGGAAGAAGTATGTATTCCAACCCTCGAACTTAATAGGAGTAATTTCAGTAGGTAGGCCCAAATCGAGGAACTCGTGGATGGTGTCAATCAAGTGTGCGCCCCAGTCGCCCAAAGCACCCATACCGAAATCATACCATGAGCGCCAGTTTCCTGGGTGGTACTTGCCGTTGAACTCATGGAACTGCTGTGTAGTGTGCCACAAATCCCAATCCATACCTGCAGGGATAGGCTCAGCCTGAGGGTAGCGGTCGATATTTACATCGTAACCGTGCCAACGGCGTGAGTTGTTCATATGTGCGTCAACGTGAGTGACATCCTTGATGATACCAGCCTTAACCCACTCGCGGAATTGGAAGTAGTTGGCCTCTGAGTGACCTTGGTTACCGCCCTGTGTCACGAGGTTAGGATTACGCTTTGCGGCAGCGATCATAAGCTCACACTCAAGGAATGTACGTCCCATAGGTTTCTCTACATAGACGTGCTTGCCCTGATTGAGTGCCAACATCACACAAGGGAAGTGCGAGAAGTCGGGAGTCTCGACAACTACCGCCTCAAACTTGTTACCCATCTCATCGAACATCTTGCGGAAGTCGGTATATACCTTTGCATCTGGATGCGCCTTGATAGACTCCTGACTGCCCTTTGATTTAGGGTCAACGTCACACATCGCAACGATGTTGGCAAGTCCCGTACGCTCAAACTCGCGCATCACCTCTCTACCGCGGTTAGCCATACCTACCCATGCGATATTTACCTTACCCAGACGTGCAAAACGCTCCTTTTTATCCTGTTGCTCGGCAGCGAAAAGGCTGCTACTTCCTGTCATGCCGCCCATCATTACGCCTGCGGCTGCAAGTCCCGACTTTTTGAGAAAGTCGCTACGTGAAATTTTTTCGCTCATAGTTATTTGGTTTTTAGTTTTAAGTTGCGCCTTAATTGGCTCTAAGTTAGTGATTTTTTTTGAGAATCACGCCTTCGAGGAAAAATATTTGCTATAACGTGTAATATTACGCTATCTTTTAGCGACTAATATAATATAGTGAGTGATAGGGTTTGGCACCATGAACAAGATATAATTTTATTATATTTGCAATTTAAGTATAATAAGGATTGAAACTCAACTTTAAATAAATTGTAATTAATTAACAAAATTCTCAACTATGAAGAAATTTTCATTTCTGGTGATGCTTCTGAGCATCTTGAGTTGCGCTCATGCGTGGGCGGCGTCTCAACAGGTGGTAAGTGGTCGAGTAGTAAACTCCAAAGGCGAGGGCATCAGTTATGCCACCGTTGTGGCCATGCAGGGCGGTGTGCAGCGCGATGGTTCGACTACCGATGACAAGGGCTATTTCCTGTTGAAACTCTCCGCAGGAGAGTATGACCTTTCGGTAGATTATGTGGGTTACAAGACTTTGAGCCGTAAAATCACAGTCTCGGCAGATGGTGATTTGGGTGTTTTGACTCTTGAGGAGTCCACTACTCAGATTGGCGAAGTTGTGGTGCAGGCAAATATGATTCGCCGCGAGGCAGATCGTTTTGTGGTGGATGTTGTCAACTCGGCATCGACCATAGGTCGTACGGGAGAGGAACTTCTGCGCCAATCACCGGGCGTGTGGCTCAAGGATGATGAGATCTCTATTAATGGAGCTTCTGGCGCGCGACTCTTTATCAACGATCGAGAGCTGAAACTCTCTGTGGAGGATCAGGTGCGTTACCTAAAGGCTCTGCGAGCTGAGGATATCTCCAAGATAGAGATTATCCCACAGACAGGTGCCGACCATGATGCCGATTCCTCGGCAGGAATAATCAAAATCTGGTTGCGCCGCCGTCTGGAGAATGGCGTGATGGGCTCGGTGAGTATGTATTCGAATCAAAATTTTTCGGGCTTGGGCTATGATTACGACCCTTCGGCTTCGATCAATGCTCATGTGGGTAAGTTCGACCTCTCGGCTTCGGGGTGGTACTCTCATTATAAATATGTATTTGATGTAGATGAGCAGACCACTTACCATAACTCCAATTCCGCTTTGAAATCGGCAACAGAACTCCCCAATGTGGGAGATTCTGGCGGAGTCAATCTTTCGGCTTTTGCAGAGATTAACCCTCGTCACTCGGTAGCTCTATCATTGGGATATAATACAAATAAGGATATTCAGCCAACTGATTCTTGGACAAAGATGATTACCCCAAATGGAGAGGTACTCAGCGACAGTTTTTATGATGCTTCATCACTTAGAGATACCTATTCGTCAACATTGAACTATATCTTCAAGACCGATGATCAGGGCTCGAATCTGAAATTTATTGGCGAATATACTCAGCGAGACTCAAAATCGGATAATGAAAACTTTACCGAGCGCCATGAGTTTGGTGTCAAGAGCGATTCTACATACTTCAATCGCAACAATAGTTTCTTCCGCGTAGCGACAGCTTCGTTGGCGCGCGAAAAGGTGTTGGGTCAGGCGGCAGTCTTGAAGTATGGCGCAAAATATACCTACAACGAGATCAATGCCGATGCCATGTATCGCTACCTGAAAGGCTCTGCATGGGTACCATCAACGGTGAGCGATTATGATATCTCCTACACCGAGAATATCGCTGCTGCATACGCTACTGCAACCCTTCGCAAGGGGCGTTTTAGTGCAGTGGTGGGTTTGCGAGGTGAATATACCTATACCGATGGTAAGGGTTCAGATGTTGGTCAAGAGTATTTTTCCTTATTTCCCAATGCTAATTTCTCATTTGCCATAGATAAGCAGGGACGCCATTCGCTGGTGGCGCAATATTCGCGTTCGATCTCGCGCCCAAGTTTCTGGAACTTGACACCCAACCGTATGCAGATTTCGGATTATACCTACCAGACAGGTAATCCGTTGCTCGATCCAGCCTATGTCAATACATATTCGCTCACGGGAGTCATAGCGCAGAAGTATAGTGTCACATTGGTTGTTATGAGCCAAAAGGATGCTATCAAGCAGATGATCGTAGCGGATGAGTTTGATCCACAGATGTTGAATCTTACTCACGTTAATATGCCGATATTGCACCAATATATTGCTACGATGAGTCTGCCGGTGACGCTTGCGAAGTGGTGGACATGGAACACTAATCTGATAGGAGGAATCCAAGAGCAGATGCTTACGCCCTCTTCCGCAAAGGAGTATAACAGTTTCGCTCAATGGAGCTCTTCGATGACTTTCACTCT
>JAFOZN010000058.1 GCA_017391185.1 Alistipes sp.
AAATTCAAAATTCGGAACTCGGAACTCGGAACTCGGAACTCGGAATTCGGAACTCGGAACTCAAAATTTCTCCGCATGCCTCAGCCGAGCAAAACGAGTGCTGATTGACATCTCTAATGGCTTTGGCTGTAAACATGTGATAGTAAAAAAGAGAGGGTGACTACCTCACAAGTTAGTCACCCTCTCTTAATCACATATAGGATTTACTTTACCTCTTGCATCATATCTGCATCCACCGAATTACCTTGGATGGTAATGAGTGAAGCATCCTTAGAGTAATTGGTATAGATCTGTATCACCTTATGGAAGATTCCCGCCTCAACCTTATGAGGCTCATACTTCACCTTGATAACCGACTTCTCACCTGGCAAGACAGGCTTGCGCGAGTATGAAACCGAGATACAAGAACACGACTTGGTAATCTTCTTGATCACAAGCGGAGCATCACCCTTGTTTGAGAAACGAAACTCCTTAATCAAGTCACCGCCCTTGCGAGGGACATCTCCAAAATCGTACGATGTACGCTCAAATACAATAATCGGGCGCACCTTCTCTCCCTTATCCGAGCTACCCTTAGCCCCAGCAAATGCCGAAAGGCATAAGAGCGACATCACCATAAAACAAAAAAATCTCCTCATCCTACGGCTAATTCAATTTAAAGTTATAGGTGATAGTACCACCCTGAATAAAACTCCTACTCTCGGTAAAACGGGCACGCATGGCAGCACTCTTCGCAGCAGCAATCAACGCAGCATCCGAAGAGGTAGAACCCTTAGGCTCGTATGTAGCATTGGTCACTCGACCATGCTGATCCACCGTAACTCGAATCACGATTTTACCGCCGACATTACCCGGATATGAAGGTTTGGGCAGATTACCCACCAAGCCACGGCCACGTAATCCCTCGTCCAACTGATCGTTGCCGATAGGATTCAAACCGCCACCAGTACCGCTTGCCAGATTCTCTTCACCCTCCTTTGCGTATGGATTACCCAAATCCTCAGGCTCATCCACACCGCCCTTATTGCTATGGAAAATAGCACGGCGATTGACGGTCTGAGTCTGCTCATCCTTACCTGTCACCTGTTGGGTATTCTCTCTTGTGGTAGAGAGATTTTGGTGTCGTGGAGCTTGTGACGTAACCACAGGACGGGGCTTAGGACGCGGCTCATCGATGATCTCTACGATGATCATCTCACTCTCTGGCGCGACCTTGATGGGAATATAGACCAAAAACAATATAGCCATCATCGCAACAGCATAGGCTGCCGCAGCTACTCCAGCATAGAGCTTAGGTCTATCATCATTTTCGTCATAGTAGTTCATACCTTGATTCTTACTATTGCCCACGGCACAGCCCCTCGATTAAGGCTGTGTCGCTGCAATAAGTTTATAACCGTTATCCTTGGCGATATTCATCACCTGCACGATCTCATCCCACTCCACGCTCTTATCTGCGTGCAATGAAATCGTAGGCTCCTCCTGTCCCTCAAGACGCTTCTGCAAAGCACGCTCGATACCCTCACGTGAGCCGACATTTTCCAACTCCACGTAGTAAGTGTAACGATTCGAGCCGTTGTCCTTGATCGAGACGGTAGTAATCGCCTTATCCTTGAGCTGATTGGCACTCTTGGGCAACATCAACTTGATAGCATTTGGGTTGATCAGCGTAGTCGCAATAATCATAAAGATCAACAACAAAAACATCAAGTCGGTCATTGACGAGCCTGAGTAAGAACAATCAACTTTTGATCCTCTCTTAATTGCCATCTTTACTACTTACTTTACAGGTTGATTCAAAATATCCATAAATGCGATTGAGTTAGCCTCCATCTGGAATACCAACTTCTCGATGCGAGCTACCAAATAGTTGTAGCCAAAGTAAGCTGGGATACCCACGATAAGACCACCTACGGTAGTCACCATCGCAACGTACATACCTCCAGCCAAGAGTGTCAAATCTACCGTACCACCAGCAGCAGCCATATCCATAAAGGTCTGCACCATACCGATTACTGTACCCAAGAAACCAATCATTGGAGCACCACCAGCGATAGTAGCCAAGATTGGGAGACCATCCTCCAACTTCGATACCTCAAGATTGGCAGCATTCTCGATAGATGACTGTATATCGCTCATTGGGCGACCAATACGACCGATACCCTTCTCAATCATACGAGCAATAGGGGTATTTGTCTTGCGACAAAGGTCGATGGCTGCGTTGATCTTACCATCTGAGATATAGTCGCGGATACGGTGCATAAAGTTCATGTTGATACCCGAAGCCTTGCGAATAGCCATAAAACGCTCAACAAAGATAAATACTGCTACGCCACCCAAAGCCAAAAGTGGCCACATCAACCAACCACCCTTGAGGAAAAGCTCCCAAAGGCCCATACGAGTTACCTCCTCGGTTACCAAAGCAGTTGTCGCAGCTGCCTCACCTGCTACTGCTGTCGTAGTCTCGACAGCCTGAAGAAATTCAATCATAATTGTGTTTGTTAAAATTTATTTTAAGTTTATTGTAATTTCACTTTGTTTTCAATTCATTCCATGCTACTTTACTTGTGGTGCATTCCCACCCTGCGTATCGGGCACCTCTACGCCCAAATCGTTGGAATCATCCGACACTTGTTCGGCTTGTCTTTGAGCCTCTATGGCCTCCTGCTCAGCCTTCTTGCGGCGGCGCGAGGTGAAACGCTCCTTGATGCGCCGCATAAGGTCCGTCCAGCTATTGAAATCCTCTTTATAATATATACCGACTCCTGTCTCCTGCAAACCTTGGTTCTCATCGAAGCGGTCGATGGTCTGGGTAAAGCCTTTGAGTTTGAGATTGCCATTGCGATCCAAAAGCCAAGTAATGTATGCTTCGCCCATAAAATTGGACATATTGCTACTCTGCGCCATACGGTTATCCACCAAATAGTTACCCTCAACCTCCACCAAAAGGCGATCGTTTACAAGCGACTTGGAGAAACCAAAATCAATCTCATCGCTCGTAAGTTCAGACTTAGGTCTATAACGAAGGATGATATTATAATCATCGCTCGAGAGCCAGTTACTCAACTGATTCGACAAGAGCTCAAAACCTGTAGTAGCTGATGCCGAAGCACCTATATTCGAGGATGTACCCGAATCGGAGTAGAAGCTACCGCTGACCAAGAGATACATAAACTGCGTAGCGATGGACTGCTGATTGTTGAGCAGATTGGCTACCGCATTCTGAATCTCGGAATCGGCATTAGGCACTTTAATATCAAACGTCACGGTAGGACTACTTAGTCTTTCGGTGAGGTTAATAATACACTCTACGGGCACTGCACGCGTCACATTATCAAGCGTAGTGGAAGAGAGCAGAGGCTGGAGCGATGCTTTGAGTTTATATATAGCATCGATATCCAAACGGGCATCCATCGGATCGCCTGTCCATTGGATCGTAGAGCCACTCTCAATGAGGAATAGCTTGTTGATGATGTTCTGCAGGGTAAAGAGGTAACTACCGTCCGAAATGGTATAATCGCCATACATATCGAAGATATTGGCACTCGGCACTATGTGCATATTCAGAGTACCATCACCACGCGCCTTGATAATATCGCCTACCGTAGGATCAATAACAAGCTGAATCTCGGTATTACGATTGGCCGTAAGCTCCATATTGATATCCATAGTACCAGATGTAGAGGCAGTACGGCGCGAACGACGCTCAAACATCATCTTCTTACGCAGGAGATAGTTTGTCGTATCGACCTGAATACCCGGCTTCTCGAAAATCACATAATCGGCATTGGCAGCATCCATCTTACCCGAAAGAGGCATAAAGAATTGCGAGTCACCCTCGGAAGAGGCTGTGATATTGAGTTGCGTACCCTTCTTATCACCCTTTACCGATGCCACACCCGAAGCATAGACCTTACCATAGAAGAGGTCGTTATCCTGAGCCGTAGTATTAAGCACGAGCATGCTGCGAGGTACCATTCTCAGGTCATAGGTGATATTTGAGAGGTGATCCAGACTCACATCCAGATTCAATGAGCCACTGTTCTTCTCATCGTCATAGACTCTGACATTAGAGGCTATGATGTGGTTGTTTTCGACCTTCACCTTGGCTGAAGGCACGTTATACCTCACTTGAGTATAATCGAGCATCAGCGATAGATCCTCCACGCTGATACTTCCGTTGAGCTTAGCCTGACGTTCCTGTCCCATGATCTCCAATTTAGCATCGGCAAGACCTTCGGTAGAGGAGATTACTCCTTTGAGGAATGGCTCGATCATATTCATCGGCAGATTATCAAACTCACCCTCGGCATAATAGCGTTTGCTCTGCGGAGCATAATAACCTCGCACAATCTCGCTACCAGTCTTGAGATTCTTCATGGCAAGTCTTACTCGCTGCTGATCCAGATCCCAACGCGAATTGATACATAACGGCACGACTGAAGTTCCGTTGACCTTCATACTGTCGATATCAATATCGGCTGTCAGCTCACCACGATTCAGCGCAGCCTTGAGCGATGCCACACCACTTGCCAGGCCCGTAATCTCATAACCCAGACGTGATGGGAAACCCATGAATGGATCCAACTCAAAGTCGCGCATCTGAAGCGATAAAGAGTCAGTCCTACTCTTCGAGGCTACACCATCGAGCAATAGTAACTGGTTGCCACTACTGATCTTGAAGTTATTTACTGCCACTCCCGTAGTATCCAGACTTATCGGATCGGACGTAATCTTCCATGTCTTATCACCTCGTTTGATGTGGGCAGGCAACAGGGTAAGATTCACTCTCGGCATCTTGCTCGGCATAACTCGTGTAAGGTGAGCCATCACCGCAACTCTACCCGAAAGTGTATCCACGCCATCATCAAATCCCGCATCGAGCATCACCCTATCGTTTTTGGCACCTCCCATAACAGAGAGTTTAGGCAGATGGAATCCTCCCGTATAGAGATCCTCCGACTGTAGATACATAGCCAAAGAGTCGGCCTGATTGGTGATATTGATATTCAGATTTGTAATGAGCGTATTACCTCGCTCCAAATACTCCGACTCTGCTCTCAAGGCCAGATGGTTGGATGACGGATTCATCACAAAATGGAGCTTAGAGCCATTGGCCATCTGCAAACCATCTGATACGGCATCGAGCAATGGATCGATATTCTTCACCGTAAGCGTCAAGGCCGAATAACCCTCATCGCCAGCACTCTCATATAGAGATTTCGACCCATCGGAGATATTAGGCAGATACTTACGCATAGCCGATTGGAGATATTTCACCACCTCGGCATAACTTGTTGGGCCCGTAAACGAGGCATCGACAAAATCTGAGGTAAGGTTGAGCGAGCGCTTCTGATCTGTATTATTGGCCGTCAGACGTATGAGTCCCGTAGATAGCGAATCCTCATTGTAGCGATACTCACCGCGTTCGATAGTAAATGCGCCGTTGATATCCTCTATGGTATGACCTACGGCATAGAGATCCGCATCCAAAGCCAACAGAGAGATGGAATCACGTTTATTGATATTCATCTTCGTAAGATCGGCCTCACGCAGATTAAGCCTAAGATCATATACAGGCCTTGTGCTATTGAGATCGGCCAGACCGCTAAGTTTGAAATTCAGCGGAGATGATTGGCTCATAATCTGACCTGAGAAACTCTTATTTACCACCATACCATCAATCAAGACATCCTGATAATCGAGCCCGTTGAAATACAAATCAGCTATATCGCCACGAACATTTCCTCTCACCAGAGAACGATTTGTCAGTCCATCGAAACTTACATTAGCATTGATTCTGCCCAAATTTTTCACATCGAGAACTCTGCCCAAATCAAGATATCCGAGCGATACATCAGCTACAAGTGAAGAGTTTGGCAACTCACCCTCTCTTTTCTCCATCGGCGCACGCTGGGCGCTGAGCAAGATATTTCCCGCCTCGGTAATGAAATTCAATTCACTCTCAAAGGCACGCATACCTCCACTAAAAGTACCCGAACCAATCACCTCTCCAGCGTTTGCAAGCATCTGTCGAACCTTCGCAGGCAAGCTCTTGCCCGTAATACCGCCCAAGAGGTAATTTATATCCTCCTCACAACTTCTCAGCTCATCCAACCTCACCGACATACCAGCACGCTTCACATTAGGCAAACCACGCAAGGTAACCTCGCCCTGAAGCATACTCTGCTGACCGAATTGCAGGCTCTTCACATCCACCTTCATATCGGCCACAGTACCCTTAACCTTGGCATTAACACCTCTGACAGCGATATTCCATGGGAGCATACGTGGAGCGAAGTGTGCTATATCATCACTCGATGCTGCCGAGCGATATATCTCACCCTCGATTACCACATTGTGGATAAAATCTTTATACGCCGACCAATCCTCACCACGTAGTGTGAGTCGAGGCAGACGGATATCCGACTTCTCGGCCATAATCTCAAAATCGCTCAGCTCCACCAAACCCTTATCCACCAAGAAGCGACCTGTAAAGTTCTGAACCATAAAGCCACAATGCTCTATGGTAGAGAAGTTACGAATATATCCTCCGATACGTCCTCCGTGTAGGAAGAAATCATCGACAAAGGCCGACATATGCTCGATATGCATATCACCGTAGTCGACTCCATAGGTTGGCTCACGATGCTCCTTCTGTTCGATAACGAGAGAGAAATCATCCACTCTCACATCTTCGACCTTGAGCATAAAATCGCTTTTTTTCTCGCGATCCTTATTACTCAATCGTGCTACGACCTGTTTGATATTCATCACGCCTTCGGGAGTCTCCTTGATATTCAAGACACCATGAGAGACTACACCGTTACGCAAAGTGACGCCATCCTGATCGGGTATGCGCGAAAGATAGACGCGCAATTTATCGACATAAAGCAGGGTATCCTGCTGATAATCCTCTACATAAAAGCCATCTACACGCAAAGAGCCCAACACGCCAATTTTGATTCTGCGGATAGAGACTTCGGTCTCCAATTTCTCAGATACATATTTGGTAGCTTTACCCACCAAAAAGTTCTGCACCGTTGGCAATTCCACGACCAAAGTGAGCACAATAGGACAAAATATCAGAAACAATAGCGTAACTGATAGCACCTTTAACAATATTTTCGTAACTTTGCGCATGTGACAATGGTCATAAATCCAACAAAAGTAACAATTTTTCTATTAAAATAGAAAAAAATAGCATAAAACCTGCTTATGGATATAACAATTCTTGGCATTGAGTCCTCTTGTGACGACACATCTGCTGCGGTTTTGCGTGGTACGACACTTCTTTCAAACGTCATCGCTTCGCAAGCTGTGCATGTAAAGTATGGTGGCGTGATACCCGAATTGGCATCGCGCGCCCATCAGCAAAACATCATCCCCGTAGTCGATACTGCCTTAAAAGAGGCTGGAGTAAGTATCGACAAGATTGATGCCATCGCCTTTACGCGTGGCCCCGGTTTGCTCGGCTCGCTACTTGTCGGCACCTCATTCGCGAAGGGACTCTCTATCGCCAACAACATTCCACTCGTAGAGGTTAATCACCTACAAGGCCACATCCTCTCCCATTTTGTCGATCTTCCAGACAGAGAGCTACCACACCCTGAGTTCCCTTTTCTCTGCTTGTTAGTTAGCGGTGGCCACACTCAGATTGTGAAGGTAAATTCTCCTTTGGAGATGGAGATCATAGGCTCTACGATTGACGATGCTGCAGGCGAAGCATTTGATAAATGCGCCAAGGTAATGGGCTTACCATACCCTGGAGGCCCTGTGATCGACAGATTGGCCAAAGAGGGTAATCCCAAGGCATTTACATTTGCAAAACCTCATGTCAAGGGTGAATTTGATTACTCATTCTCTGGTCTGAAGACCTCGTTCCTCTACACTCTGCGTGATGAAATCAAGCAGGATGCCGATTTCGTAGAGAAAAACAAGGCCGATCTATGCGCTTCGTTGCAGTCAACCATCATAGATATCCTACTCAACAAGCTAATCAAGGCAACAAAGTCATTGGGCATCAAAGATGTTGCCATAGCGGGTGGTGTATCTGCAAATTCTGGTCTAAGAGAGGCCGTAGCTGAGGCTGGACGCCGCAGAGGATGGCGAACATTCATCCCTGAATTGAAATTCACAACCGACAACGCAGCTATGATTGCCATATCGGGTTACTACCGTTACAAGCAGGGCATGATTTCCGATTTAGGCATCTCTCCCGTAGCTCGTTTGGAGGAGATTTTGTAAAAAATCGAAGCTCATAACCAACAAATAGACTCGGAGGTCGGTCATGACTTCCGAGTTTTTTATCCCATTTAACCTCCCAAATCGAGAATTTCGCACCATATAGAGGGAATACACAACATTATTTTTGCTATTTTAGATGTTTTCTACACCTTTACAACATCAAACACAAGTTTGAAATTGTATAATTTAAAAGACTATAAAAAATCTAAAAATCGGAAACCTATTGGCCGAAGTACCCATCGTGCAAGGAGGTATGGGTGTCGGAATATCACTCTCACGCTTGGCGCGCAGAAAAGATCGTCAGCGTTAAAGAGTTGATAGATAAACTAAAACTTGAGTTAAAATCAAAAATCGACTCTATAAAAGATATTTAGCACTATTTATATCAAGTAACACATAAGGTTGATTTCACGATGAAATCAACCTTATTTTCTTAGACTATTTCAATGAAATGAATCCTACTCGATGGATCTTTGTGGGGCGTTGCGCCATCGCCTCTTGCTCCACAATTCCTGTCAAAACATCCGCCGCATCGTGCCAACGATTGGACTTAAAATCGCGGCGATAATTACTCAGATGTGCATACAATTCAGGCCATAGATTCGCCCACTTTTTAGGCATACGAATACTGTGCAAAACGGTAGCTGAATTGGATAGGATTCGTGCCTCCTTGTTGCCACTCTGATGAAACCAATCAACCTTAACTTTGGGAGCAAGTCGCTGCACGGCTCTGGCAAATCCTCTACCACCATTGTTGCTCTCGACCAAAGCCGATCGCACATCTGAGCGAGAGAGCATATCGGCAACCATGCCTTCGGTCTGCTCCATAGGCTCACGCGAATAGACTACATCTAATATGTATATCACACCATCAGCATCTACAGCATAACTCATCGAACAGAGATAATCATCACCCATATCGGCCGTATCGGTATAGTTGGATCGGCGCACAATTTCGCAAGGTAGCGTATCGTAGGTCAGAAAACCATCGCCATATAACAACCCACCTTGAGAAGAGGGGCGACCTTGATACATACACTCAAAGCGGACGGGATCAAGACGCCGCTTAGCCTCCAAAAGTGCTACATCTTGTCTTTCGGGCCACAATGCCTCGCCAATCTCACGGGGATCAAACTCGGTGGGAGGAGTAGTTTTGATGGCTTCGAGATTTATCGACAGCCAATCATGCTCACCAAGGCTCTCTATATCATCCCATGAGCTAAGATCAATGCATCTCTCATAGGAACGTATAACGCCAATGAGGTCATCCTCGTGCCAACGAGTAAAGACTATGAGTTCTTGCGAATCGTTGTGCATACGAGTGCGAACCACAGAGGTGTACCACTCCCAGCAATTTTCTCGTATGATGGGAGAATTGGCCTCCATAGCATCTTTATAGAGATCATCCAAGATAAAACAATCGACTCTATTTCCCGTCAGCGAGCCCTCTCGCCCCACCGAGAGCAAACATCCATCATGCCCTACGATCTCTACCTCATCGGCTGTACGCAGATATTGAGGAGGTTTACCTCCACACTTAATACGAGTGGAGGGAAATATATCACCATACTCACGACTCTCTATGATACGTTGTACACGGCGGTTGAATTTATTGGCGAGCGTAGAAGAGTAGGATGCGATGGCAATCTTCTTGTCGGGACTGAGTCCCAACATATACGAAGGCAATAAAGTACTCGCCCCGACACTCTTACCATGCTGGGGCGGCATAGAGACCATCAATTTGCGAATCTTACCCCGTGCAAACATCTCCAAAAGGTGGTAATAATTGAGATGAAAACTCTTGAGCTCCAAAAACGGATAAATGTGCGAAGCGAATTTTTCAAATGAGGTGCTATAATCCATATCGGCAACAGTCTCAGACTCATCCACCACCTCCAAAGTCTTGAAGGCCTCATCAATGTGGGAAAGAATGGATTTATGATTTTTAGCCATAGTATTCACAATTATTAATAACACTTAATTATCTTGCGCAACTCGTTGAACGAAAAATCATTCAACATCTCGCCATCTTCTGCCTCGGTGTGGAACTCCCACCATACGGGCACAACATCCTTTACCCCTCCGACATACCCAACCGAAACATCTTTAGGCTCGTAATGGACTATAGCAGATAGCACCATACGACAAGTAATACCACAATACTCAAAACTAAAAGAGCCAGAGTAGTAACCTCTACCCTCAAGCTGATTGAAGAGATTCTCGACAATCTCAACATAAAGTTCAGATGAAATTTGATACATAGTTGTTTTTCTGTTGATTTTATTTGTTGTTTACGATAAATTGCTTAACTTTGCACTACAAAGATATATTCAATTTTTGAATTTTGATTCCGTAAAGTACAATTATTTGATATAAAATTTTCTAATAGTTTGCCATGAAAGAGAGATTAAAACTGATACGCAAAGAGCTCAATTTGACACAAGAGCAATTAGCTCAACGACTTGGCATCGGCAAAGCAGCACTTTCGATGATCGAAACAGGCAAGTGTGGACTATCGACTCGCAATAAAAATATTTTAGTTCAAGAATTGAACGTAAATCCCGAATGGATTGAGTCTGGCAAAGGCAATATGTTCAACGCTGAGCCAAATCTCAACCAATTTAAATTGCGTAGCGACAATTCGCTCCCGATGCAGAGCGTACCTCTTTATCATGTGGAGGCTACAGCTGGATTGGTTCCGCTATTTACTAATCAAGAGGAGACTAAGCCTGAAAATTTCATACATATACCCAACCTGCCCAAATGTGACGGAGCAATATATATTGTAGGAGATTCGATGTATCCTCTGCTAAAGAGTGGAGATATAGTTCTCTACAAGCAGTTGCAGGATCTGGAAAACATCTTCTGGGGAGATATGTATCTACTCTCGATTGATCTCGATGGCGAGGAGTATATTACAGTAAAATATATCCAAAAATCGGAACGCGAGGGGTATGTCAAGCTGGTGAGTCAGAATCCGCACCATGCCGACAAGGATATCGAGATGAGTCGTATCAGAGCCTGCGCGATAGTCAAAGCAAGCATCAGAATGAACTCTCTGAGATAAGTCGCTAAGAGATGTAAGCCATCAATATGAAAGGATATGCAGAGACAAAAGGCAAAGCCATATTTCACATTATGGCTATTGCCGTGGCGGCTATTTGGGGTACGACTTTTATCAGTTCCAAAGTCCTAATTCAAGAGGGATTGTCCCCTGCTGAGATTATGTTACTGCGTTTTGCGGTGGCATATATCGGTATTGCTCTGTTCACGCGAGAGCGTTGGTTATGCGACTCTTGGAAGGATGAGTTGCTGATGGTGGCGTTGGGCATAACAGGTGGATCGCTCTACTTTCTGTTGGAAAACACAGCGTTGGTATATACGCAGGCTTCGAACGTGGCGATTATCATCGCTGCCACCCCACTACTTACCACAATCGCCATAGACCTGATAAGTCGTCAGGAGAGGGTTAATCGCTCGATATACTACTACTCGATAATCTCGCTCATAGGCGTAGCGTTGGTGGTATTTAACGGCAAATTTATCCTAAAGCTCAATCCGATAGGCGACATGCTCACACTCGGAGCCTCAATTATGTGGGTGCTATATAGCATCATAATCTTAAAAGTACAAGGCAAATACTCCTCGGCGATGATTTCGAGTAAAATATTCTTTTATGGAGTATTAACACTCCTA
>JAFOZN010000008.1 GCA_017391185.1 Alistipes sp.
AGCGTCGCAAACGAGGTCAGTGTTCAAAGCCTCAAGAATAGTCTTGCCAGGAAGAATCTCAGATGCCATAGCAGCTGAGTGAGTCATGCCAGAGCAACCGATAGTCTCAACCAAAGCCTCCTGAATGATACCCTCCTTAACATTGAGAGTGAGCTTGCAGGCACCCTGCTGAGGAGCACACCAGCCCACACCATGTGTAAGACCAGAAATGTCCTTAATCTCCTTAGCTACAACCCACTTACCCTCCTGAGGGATTGGTGCAGATGCATGATTAGCACCCTTTTTTACGCAGCACATCTGCTGCACTTCGTGTGAATAAATCATAATTTAGAAGAGTTTATTTGTTACTACAACTGTATTTTCTATTCTGTTTACTGTCTCTGTCTACATACATACATAGCCACCTCCCATACCTACGAAAAGCACCTACGCATGAATCCAATCACAAAGATAGAAATTTTTATTCAACAAGCAATATCACTACAATTATTATTTTCTATTTTTTTGGCACTCAGCATAACAAAAATCATGAAAAAGTGACATATTTTGCTACAAAATCTATTTTACGGATCTGTTTATTTAGGCATAGAATGATTTTTTAAGGAATTTTTGACGAATAAGAAAGGTTTCTTAATTTTGTATCGTATATTTGTAGGAACAAATTATCGGCTATGGATTTTATACCTTTTACACTTATAGATTTTATCGATATTTTCTTGGTCGCTTCGCTCATGTTCGGCCTCTACCGCATGACCAGAGGTACCAATACTCCTTATATCCTATCGGGTATTGTGGTGATATATTTCGTATGGGTAGTGGTCAGAGCCCTCAACATGGAGCTTCTACAGACCATTCTCGGTCAGATTATCAGCGTAGGAGTATTGGCTTTACTTATTCTCTTCCAGCCAGAGTTGCGCCACTTTTTGCAGATGATCGGCATGCAACAAAAAGGTTTTGGTTTTATCAACCGTATATTCACTTCATACAACACCACAGATCAGCATCTGCAGCCTATCATCACGGCTTGTGCAGAAATGTCAGCAGAAAAGACTGGTGCGTTGATTGTCCTCACTCAACGCAGCGACCTTAGGGATATTATTGATAGCGGAATTACGGTAGATGCACAGCTTTCGGTGGCTCTGTTGGAGAATATATTTTTCAAAAACGCCCCTCTGCACGATGGTGCTGTAGTGGTGAT
The DNA here is from genome assembly GCA_017391185.1 of Alistipes sp. Taxonomy (GTDB): domain Bacteria; phylum Bacteroidota; class Bacteroidia; order Bacteroidales; family Rikenellaceae; genus Alistipes. The sequence goes on from JAFOZN010000008.1 coordinate 1,199, forward strand.
GAACGACAGAGTGGTAGCGGCTAAATGTATTTTGCCCGTAACACAATCGCCTGTGCCTAAATCCTACGGAACACGTCACCGCGCAGCGATAGGCATTACCGAGACTTCGGATGCTATTGTAGTGGTCGTTTCAGAGGAGACTGGAGGAATATCGGTAGCTCATGCGGGTAAGATTGAGCGCAACATCGCTCCACATAATCTTTTGGAGGCGATCAACAAGCATATCATCACCAAGCAGGAGCCAACAAAGCATAGGATTTGGAAAAAGCAATAAGCGAAGAAAATAGCTATATAAAAGCAAAGAGGGCGTCTAACACAGCGTTAGCGCCCTCTTTTTCATTATGAGTTTATAACAAGTTACTCCTTGATAAACGCTGCATCAAAAGCGATATCAGATGGCTGGAAGTCGATATTCTTGACATATTTCAATGACTCAGCGGCACCGCACTCGCGATTCATTCCGCTATCCTCCCACTCCACTGACAATGGGCCGTTGTAATTTGCACGGTTCAACTCACGGATAATCTCCTCGAACTGAATCTTACCACGTCCAACGCTTCTGAAATCCCAATAACGATCCTGATGACCGAATGGCAAGTGACCACCGAAGACTCCAGCCTTGGTTGGCTTGTCGCTCCACCATACATCCTTGCAGTGTACGTGGTAGATGCGATCTCCGAATTGACGGATAAATGCCAAATAATCAACTCCCTGATAACCCATATGGCTTGGATCGAAATTAAAACCAAATGCTGGATGATAATCCAATGCCTCAAGCAACATCTCCGCTGAAGCTATATCAAATGCTATCTCGGTAGGATGAACCTCCAAAGCAAAGCGGACACCCAACTCCTGATAGCTATCCAAGATAGGCTTAAAACGTCTTGCAACCTCCTTAAAGCCATCGCTGATAGTCTCTGGTGGTACTGGAGGATATGAGTAGAGCAAATGCCAAATAGGGCTGCCTGTAAATCCTACAACAGTCTTTACACCCAACATTGCGGCAGCCTTACCAGTCTTGATCATCTCCTCTGCTGCTCGCTGATGAACACCCTCTGGATCGCCATCGCCCCAAATATATGGAGGAAGGATAGACTTATGACGGAAGTCAATAGGATCGGTTACGCACTGACCTACCGAGTGGTTTGATACTGCACAGAGTTCTAGATTGTACTTTTTGAGCGTAGCTAACACCTCTTCACAATACTCTGGGCTGAGTTTCTCAAGATTTAGGTGATTGTCATTGCATGCAATCTCTATACCGTCATATCCCCAGCTCTGGATCTTTGCACATAGTGTATCCAAAGCAATGTCGCCAAACTGAGCAGTAAATAATAATACTTTGCGTGCCATTGATTTTAAGTTTTAAAGTTATTTTAATCAGTATTAGTTTTAGTATTTTTACAAATATAACGAAAATTTCCGATTCTGCGAGGTATTCTCCACGGGAAATAAAAATTTACGCTAATAAAATAGGCTGCCAACTTTTACATTGACAGCCCGATGTCCACTATGTTGTATATGTATGTATGTTAAATCCTAAGCATGAGCATTACTCCAACTTATATGGCTCACGATATGCATAGTGAAGCTTAGAGTTAGCCTCATCATCATTCATAAACTTCTCAACGATAGGATTCCACTGCAATGGGCGGTTAAGCTCGTAGGCAATATTACCGATGTTACACATTGTACATGATGAGTGGCCAATCTCAACAGGAACATTTGGATCACGGCGAGTCTTGATACCGCTAATGAAGCTCTGATAGTGGTTAGGCTTCTGTGACATGATCTCCTTCTCCTCCTTAGTAGGCATAAACTCCTCAGAAGATGCGAGATACTTACCGCGAGCTACGATAATCCAACCATTCTCACCATGAACGCGAACTGCCTGACCATGGCCGAATGACTTCTGAGCAACCTCGATACCGTTGTCATAGCGATATGTCAAGCACTTATGAAGACTTGCTGCTGGTGGCAAAATCTCTGTAGGACCTGAACCATCCTTACCCAAGCACCACTGAGCAATGTCGAACATATGTGCGCCCCAGTCTGTAGTTAAGCCACCACCAAGGCCCTTATACCAACGCCATGCACCCCAGCACTCGTCACCACCATTCTCTGTGATAAGTGGGTTAAGTTCATGATTATAGTAGAAATCAGTTGACAATGGACCCAACCATTTCTCCCAATCCAAGCCTGCAGGAACCTCCTGCTTTGGCAAGTCGTATGGACGTGGACCATCACCCACGAAAGCCTCGATAAAACGAACCTTACCCAAGCGACCCTCACGAACTACATTGGCAGCATGCATAAACTCATGCCATGAACGCTGCATAGAACCTGTCTGGAAGATACGATTATTGGCACGAACAGCCTCCACCAAGCGCTGACCCTCATATACTGTAAATGTAAGTGGCTTCTCCAAATATACATCCTTACCTGCCTTACAAGCTGCGATAGCAATGCGAGCATGCTGATGGTCTGGAGTAGCGATAACTACTGCATCGATGTCTGGACGAGCCAAAACCTCCTCAAAGTCGATATACATATCGATCTTCTGCTTGATGCCCTTGTCTGCATAATACTTATTCACCTGCTGCTCGAAACGGTTGCGCTTGATATCATAGACATCACAAGCAGCTACCACACGTACATCAGGAAGTTTGATAAACTCATTCTTAAGATAAACATTCTGCTGACCCAAACCGATAAAAGCAAGATTAACAAAGTCATTTGCATCAGTCTTCTTAGCCTTCTTAGTAGCCTCTGCTGCCGAGCTAAGAGATGGGAAAGTCATAGCCACAGCTCCCAACGCAGATGTACGAAGGAAGTCAAGGCGAGAAAATTTTGAACTCATATTTTTGAAATTTTAAGGTTAATAGTTTCACCACCCCGATGCCGATTGACCCCGCGTTCCAAAAGAAAATCTGCGGCGACATGGAAATCATCCACGGCAGACCTGCCGACCGCCTTGAGCCTGAGCTGGATAAGCTCAGAGGTGAGATCGCCGAGTGGATCGAGCAGGAGGAGGACGTTCTCTCCTACGCTCAGTTCCCGAAGGTAGCGCTCGACTTCTTTGAAAAGAGAAGAAACGCCAAAGCAGGCATCAACGGCTGCCTGCTCGATAAAGAGAATAAGATCCATCCCGTTTGATGACGGCATAAGAAAAACGCTTCTGAATTGCTCAGAAGCGTTTTTTACTGTCGAAATATTTGACGCTTACTCTGCCTGAACCTTGACGAATTCCTCCTGCATGTACTCGTAAACGTCAGCGTCGAGATTGCCGAATACATAGCACTTGTCGAGGTATTCATCGCTGGGGAAGGTCAGCTCGCTGTCCTTGATGTCGTCGGGAAGGAGCTTCACAGCCTCGTCATTCGCGCAGCCGTAGCGGAGGTACTTGCAGTTCTCGGCGGCGATTTCGGGCTTCTGCATGAAGTTGATGAACTTCTCGGCGTTCTCCTTGTTCTTGCTGCAGGTGGGAATGCACATAGCGTCATAGAACAGGTTTGAACCGTAATCGGGCAGGCAGTAGTCAAGATCCTCGTTCTCGTCCATCATAGCGGCGATGTCGCCGGCGTAGTACGGAGCGATCGCGGACTGAGAGGTCTCCATCTCGGTGAATACCTGATCCATTACGTACTTCTTGAGCAGGGGCTTCTGCTCGCGGAGCTTCTCGCTTGCCTTGTCGATATCCTCCTTGGTGCAGTTGGAGGGGTCGATGCCCAGAGTCTGCATCGCGATAGCCATAGCGTCGCGGCTGTTGTTGAACATCAGAATGTCGCCCTTGAGATCCTCGTCCCAGAGAGCGTCCCAGTTCTTGGGAGTGTTCTCGACCTTTGTCTTGTCGTAAACAAGAGCTGTAACGCCCCACTGATAAATAACGGTGTACTTGTTGTCGGGGTCGCAGTCAAGGCCCTTGAAGCGGTCGTTGATATACTTGTAGTTCGGAATGTTGTCGTAGTTGAGCTCGAGCAGCATGCCTTCCTTAATCATCTTAGAAATCATGTATTCCGAGGGAACAATAACGTCGTAGCTTACGTTGCTGTTCTTGAGCATATTGTAGAGATCCTCGTTGGTCTCGTAGGTGGTGTAGTTGACCTTGATGCCCGTTTCCTTCTCGAATTCCTCGATAACGTTCATCAGACCGTCCTGACCCTCAGCGATATACTCGCCCCAGTTGTACACGTTTACTTCTCCCGCGTCGGTCTTGCCGCAGCCTGCGAACATTGTCGCGAAGGAGCCGAGCATTACAACGCAGAGAGCGATGGCTAAGATTTTTTTCATTTCCCAATCCTCCTGATTGATATTGTTTTGATATTGCAAGTCACCTTGTGACAGGGTTGATTAGTTCATTTTCAGCGCGCGTTTTTAGGCGCGTCTGTCGTGGATATTTATCAGCACCATGATAATTATGATCGCGATGAACAGCAGGGTAGAGAGCGCGTTGATGGTCGGGGGAATCTTCTTGCGCAGCATGCCGTAGATTTCGGTGCTGAGATTCTGGAAGCGCGCGCCCTGCGTGAAGTGCGTGATAACAAAGTCGTCGAGCGAATAGGTGAAGCTGAT
>JAFOZN010000059.1 GCA_017391185.1 Alistipes sp.
GCAGTCATCAATTCCGATAACTGCCTAATAATCAAGTGACTCCGACAGGATTCAAACCTGTAACCGCTTGATCCGTAGTCAAGTACTCTATTCAGTTGAGCTACGGAGCCATTTGCTGATTGCGAGTGCAAATATAGGGTGTTTTTTTATTCCTTGCAAACTTTTTAGAGACTTTTTTCAAAATATTTTTACTACCTGACGCTAATCACATATAAATCAAGAGATTAAATTTTACTCGAAAAATCGAAAAATATGGGAGAATCCCGCAGGACTCCCCCACATTTGTCAAACATCGCTCTACATAGCCACTATCTCAAACAATTCGCCATCATATTTTTTCTCTAATCGCACCTCGAAGCCCTTCTCCTTAAGCTCTTGCCCGTTCAAGGTCGCTATAATCTTCCCCGTACAACCTTGCTTCACCTGATATGTTTTCGAAGGATCGAGATAAGGGATTCTTACTACTCGGCAATTCTCATACGAGCCTTGATTAAAGACTCCTACCAATCCTCCACTTCGACTCTCGGTATTGATTCGGCAAAATGCATCCCACTCGCCTTCGCGTGGCTCTGCGAATCCTGGGACATCCTGTCTAAAGGACATATACCCATGGCGAGCCTCCAAAGCCTTCAACCAATCTGCCCACGCCTTATACTCAGCACGCTCCTGAGCAGAGAGCTGACGAGGATCACCAAGCATGATTGGGAGCGATCCAGCAAGTGACTTGAGGTTCAAAATATGATTCTCTCCGTTCATATTCAAATTTCCAATCACAAGCGATGTCGCTGGCAACGCTGGAGTGCGTCCCCAAGCCAAATCTCTAATGCGCAGACTACCAAGCGGTGCGCTATTCTCTACGTTTGAGAGCCAATTACCCTCGGCATGCTTTGCAAAGCCATAATCCATAAGCTGCAACTTACCTGCCGTCTCGAATGTACAATCAATAAAGAGGTCTGGTGCCTGGCGATGAAGTTCATCGAAAAGTTGCATGCAACGACTATAAATCACATCAAACGACTCATTCCTATCACGATGGAGAGGGTGATCCGTAGCACAGCATCCAGAATGTTTCACATCGTGAACATATGCACTTGTAGCAATTGCCAAATCCAACTTCACATACGCCAAACCATACTCTCGCCAAAGTTTAAGAAGCGTCTCCTTGATATAATCATACCAATCTGTTCCCATGCAGGCTGTACGCCACACCGAGCTATGAGCATTGTGCAGGTCGGTGATATTGCCATTAGCATCCTTAATAAACCATTCAGGATGATTCTTAAAAGGTTGTGATGTGGTATCGGCTGTGGCGAGGCTAATCCATAAACCAGGCTTCATACCGAGCTTCTTGATGTAGTCGAATACGGGCTTTAGTCCGTTCGGGAACTTATTTTTATCTATCGCCCAATCGCCACGACCACCTACCGCAGGATCTATGTTGATCTGCCAGCCATCATCAATTACAAACTCCTCAACACCACACTCAGCGGCTGCCTTGGCCAAATCATATATTAAACCCTCATTGAGATCTGTGCGGAAAGGATGCCATGTGTTATAGACAAACATCGGCTTCTTCTTCAACTGCTCGATACGTATTCCCATATGACGGCGCACATAATCCTGCACCGAGGTATTCACAACCCAATAAGGATCCTGCGTACCATGATACAGAGCTGTAAAAACCGCAGGGCTCTCCCAGCTTTCACCTCTCTTGAGCCAACGGCGGAATGGATAATCCTGATCGGGATGTGTCACTCCAGCCATCATGGTCGAGCCATCGGTGAAAACTGATGTACGCTTCAACACTCCTACAGCTTCGTTACCGATCGCCATACCCATACCTCCATGCTGGGTATTGTGCACAACGATAAGCGGATCATCCCAATTACCTATATATTTGCCCAAACTTTTATTTCGCGCATAGGTGTGCATCACCCATGACTCAACATAGTTTAGATAGACCTTGATATCCTCAACGTTCACACCCTCAAGCTTGAGATCCTCTTGGCCAAAATTAATAATTTTAATAGTTTTACGTACAATGGGCAGATTGGGATATGCCATATAGACAAGTTCAACACCTAATTTACCCTCCTTGTCCTGAAACGTAATGGATACGCCCTTGCCACCATCTCGAGTTGTCACTTCATGGCTCATAAGCTTAGCCCAATCACTGCTTCCCGAATATAATTTATCATTAGCCAAGAAAGAGAATTCGTGAGACCCGCTATATACATATCCTACACTGTTCGAATGCATGACGTATTCTTTGGTCAAGACATGTCCGTTAGAGATATCTATCTCGCGCTTGATTACTCCATTATCAAGCACCACTTGTTGTGCTGCCAGAGGCAGGAATGCTCCTACGATGAGAATTAACGTAAGTAGAAATTTTTTCATAAAGTAACAGGTTAAGTAGTTAAAATTTCGGCTTATTGTGGGGGGGGCTATTCTCCCTCGCCTGCGTGATTCTTCGCTCCGAAGATATGCTCCAATTCATGAGCTAAAGCCTCTGCGCTTAGGTCGCGTGCCACGATTTTACCTTCGGGTGATATGAGAAACGAACTTGGGATAGATTGCAGACCATAGGTTTTAGCTGCCGATTGCTCCGACTCGGTATCTATGACATTGTACCACAGGAGTCCGTTTTGCGCTACAAATGCCTTCCAACGACCCACCTCCTTGTCGAGCGAAATGGCCAAGACCTCAAAGCCTTGCAGGGCATATCTCTCATAGAGAGCCTTCAGCAGGGGCATCTGATTGAGACAAGGCTCACACCATGTTGCCCAAAAATCTATAAGTACCCATTTACCTTTACCGCAGACATCACTCAAGCGCAACGTCTCTCCCGAAAGATTCTCCACCTCGGCATCCAAAAAATCCTTACCGATCTCTATCTTCTCAAATATAGAGATATACTTCTCAAACTCCTGCATCACCTTTAGACCCTGCATCTGGGGCGAAAATTGCCCGAAGCGCACCCTCATATCCTCGGCTGTCATGCCTCGCACCTCATGAGAGAGAAAGAGCTCCACACCGATGATGTTATCCAGATTGTCACTTATGGCTGTGGCTATGGCATCGTGATGCTTGAAGGTCAAAGATTCATACTCCTCTTGAGCCGTCTCCTCCGCAAAATCTATGTTGATAGCCTGCTCGGCAAGGGCAGAGATGCGCTTGAGGATTAGGTTGTATTTGTCGTTTATCGGGCCACCCTCGACCAAATAACCCGAAGGAAGCTGTGGCTTGAGTTGCAAATCGGCCTCTTCCGTAAGGAACATAGCCAAGGCATTGCCATTATCATCGCAGATAAAGGCAGTGCGAGGCTCAGCTACCTCACCCCTGAGATGGAACGTATTATCTGCCCTGACAGTAGCGTGAGCCAAGGTATCTATCTGGGTATCCTCTACAACGAGATAGACCTCGCTGGCAGCATTGTCGCTGAGTTTTCCTCTGATATCCACCTTGATAGAAGAGCTACAAGAGCAGAGCATCGTACCCAAAAACAGAGAGAAGAGTATGATGTTAATATGTTTGATTTTTTTCATCGCTTTTACGGCATTTATACAAATGTAGTGAATTTTCTGCTAAATCTCGGAATCAAAACGGCAAATTATTCTTTTTATTGTGATTTGGGAGTGTAGCTCTCTCCCCTTAATAGAAAAAGTCCATCTGACAGGCCTGTCAAATGGACTCAATGCTATTATCTATTTCGTTATAGCGATATTCTTAAACGCGGTGATTACTTAAAGTATTTTTTACAATACTTACTAATCATATCATTGACCTGCTCGGTGTACTCCTTGTCATGCCCCAACTCGTGTCCCGAATTAGGATAGATATAGAACTGGCTTTCGATGCCGAAAGATTTCAATACTGAATCCATCTTTTTGCCATGCTCGGCCGATACCAACGTATCCTTTCCACCATATGCAAGTACAGCTGGCGGAGTCTGAGCCGAGACAAGATTCGATGGAGATACGTTGCTCATAACCTGCTGGATAGCATCATAACTCAAATTCTCTACTGCCATAGGCTTGCCCGAAATTCCCGACACCATCATACAAAGCTCTCCCTGCTTAGCCTTAGCCTCCTGAGAGCTGTCAGCAAGTAGCTCCTGAATCCGCTTCTCATCCGATGGGAAAAGCATATTCATATCGCTTGGACCCACCCAACTGATCATAAATCTGATAGGTAGAGGCGAAGATGCATAGTGGCGTGTTGAATACAACATCGAAAGGTGCGCTCCAGCCGAATATCCACCGATAGCCATCTGATTAAGCTCGTATCCTAGCTCTGCGCTCTTTGACTTGATGGTCTCTATACAGGCATAGATATCATCAATCATCGACTCAAAACTTGGATAGGCGTGTTTCTCGCTGTGACGTATCGTGTCGCTGGCGATACGCGAATAGTTCATCGTAGCTGTGATGTAACCCTGCTTAGCGAAACGGCGCGCGGCATACTCAATATCCTCCTTCTCGCCTCCCATCCATGAGCCACCATGCACAAAGAGCATCATGGCACCCTGCTTAGGATTGTTGGGGATAAACAAGTCGTATTTGTTACGTTTTTCGTTGCCGTAACTCAGGTTGCGCAGTGTCTGGCCATCGCTCTGGCTCCACTCCACGACAGTACCACCATTCTTCTGATTTTGCTTGATGCGATAAAAGAGATATCCTCCCCCCACAAGAGCTATTGCCACTATTACTGCTACGACAATGCCCAGAACTTTCAATGCCTTTTTCATGCAAGTTTATATTGTTTATGGTTTATCTATATTATTAGTGATATAAAGATACTCAAAAACTACAAAAAAAGGAAATACTTACCTTCAAGAGCAAAAAAAATCTCACGACTCTACAGAATCGTGAGATAAAAATATGCAAAATATGTTTAAAGAGTAAACTTTAGTCCCAAGAAGAATGTTCGTGGCATCATCGGACCGAAGATATATACCGAATCGCGGTTTGCGCCACGGTCGATATCATTCTGGAAACTATCGAAGATATTCTTCACTCCACCCGAAAGCTCCAAATTGATAGCCTCCGTGAGGTAGAATTTATATGCCAGCTGTGCACCCATATCCCAGAACGATGGTGCAAGCTCCGAACGATCCTCGGCGATATAACCAGCATTATGCTGAACGAGC
>JAFOZN010000009.1 GCA_017391185.1 Alistipes sp.
GGGTTCATGCACCGACTCTAACTACGGAGCACAATTCCATCTTCCAGGTACCTTCGCCCCTATCGCTGATTTCGACCTTGTTCGTGCAGCAGCTCAGAAGGCTGAGACAATGGGCATCCGTTATAAGGTGGGTAACCTTTTGGCGAGTGACGTATTCTACGGAGATTCGGCTGATGAGTGGAAGGCATGGCAGAAGATGGGTGTTTTGGCTGTGGAGATGGAGGCTACGGCTCTCTACATGAACGCAGCGCGCAGTGGCAATAAGGCTCTCTGTATATGCACCATATCAGACTCATTGGTACACGGTACAGCATGCAGCGCAGAGCAGCGTCAGACAAGTTTTACTAATATGATGGAGATTGCTTTCGATATTATCTAAGTATTTTTCACCATCAAACTAAGGAGCAGGCACAAAAATTGCCTGCTCTTTTTGTTTAAGAGACATTTTTTCGGTAACTTTGATTGCAAAACCTAAAAACTAAGTTAAAGATGAATAAGATAGTGGTCATCGGAAGCTCTAACACCGATATGGTGGTCAAGACTTCACACCTTCCCATTGGCGGAGAGACCGTCTTGGGTGGAGATTTCTTTATGAATGCAGGAGGCAAAGGTGCCAATCAAGCCGTAGCCTCAGCACGATACGGCAATAAAGTGGTATTCGTTGCCAAAACAGGAGATGACCTTTTTGGACGTCAGGTCAGAGAGGCACTAAAGGAGGATAATATCATCACCGATTATGTATTTACAGATGAGGAGCATCCATCGGGAGTGGCTCTGATTACAATCGACAAAGATGCCGAGAATTGTATCGTTGTCGCTTCGGGCGCAAATATGCACCTCACAGCAGAAGATATAGACAAGGCTAAAGAGGAGATCATATCAGCCAAAGTTGTCTTGATGCAGTTGGAGACTCCGATCCAGACTGTGGAATATGCCGCACGCATAGCTGCCCAAGCGGGAGTTCCCGTAATTCTCAACCCCGCACCAGCACCTCAAGAGTCACTAAGTGTAGAGCTTATGAAGAATCTATACCTAATCACGCCCAACCGTTCCGAGGCATCACGCATTAGCGGGATTGAGGTAACCGATTTGGAGAGTGCAAAAGAAGCTGCCAAAGCGATATACGCAATGGGGACAAAGAATGTGATTATAACCTTAGGAAGCGATGGATCTCTAATCTACGATGGAGAAACCTTCACCAAAATCGAGGCTACCAAAGTCAAGGCGGTAGATACCACTGCTGCTGGTGATACATACAATGGCGTATTGGCTGGAGCATTGGCCGAGGGCTATCACTTAATAGATGCCGCACGCGAGGCAAGTATAGCTTCGGCTATCAGCGTAACACGCATGGGAGCCCAACCTGCGGCTCCAAGAAGAGAGGAGATCCAAGAAATGAAGAACAGAAAATAATCTAATCTAAAACACCTATAATTATGTTTATCGTACACAGTTACCTTTTGGCAGTTGTATTCTGCTTTATCACCATGCTCTGTTGGGGATCGTGGGGAAACACTCAGAAATTGGCCGGCAAGACATGGCGTTACGAGCTATTTTATTGGGACTATGTAATCGGCATGGTACTATTCGCTCTGATTATCGGTCTTACGATGGGCAGCACAGGAGATCAAGGACGTCCATTTTTGGAGGATCTGGCTCAAGCCGAGTGGAGTGGCATAGTGAGTGTACTCATCGGTGGTGTGATTTTCAACGCTTCTAACATTCTGCTCTCGGCATCGGTTTCGTTGGCAGGTCTTGCAGTAGCCTTTCCTTTGGGCGTTGGTTTAGCATTGGTATTAGGCGTAATAATCAATTACTTGGGCGCTCCTAAGGGTGATCCTATGTTGCTTTTTGCTGGTGTAGCACTCATCGTTATCGCCATTATCTGTAACGGCATAGCTTCAGGCAGAATGAATAAGGGCCAAGAGCAAGGTGCATCAAACCGTAAAGGTATCATTCTTTCGATGGTCGCAGGTGTCTTGATGTCTTTCTTCTACCGTTTTGTGGCGGCAGCTATGGATCTCGACAACTTTGAGCAGCCTACAGCAGGTATGCTCACACCATATTCGGCAATTTTCGTATTCTCTTTGGGAGTTTTGATCAGCAACTTCCTATTCAACACCCTCGTCATGCGCAA
>JAFOZN010000060.1 GCA_017391185.1 Alistipes sp.
AGAAGATATCAACGATAACCCTGTCGTGTATAATAGAAGAATAATGCTATAAGAAGGTATTGTAAATACTAAACTTATCGAAAATAAAGAGAATATCGATACTATGACAGATATAAAGATATCTAAGCCCAAAATAATGCTTGAACTTACATATTTGTCAATTCGCAATTTCTTAAATAAAACAAACATAGCATATTTATTTTGTATTATTCTATAATACTTGCAACTGTATATAATCGGTAATTTTAATACTAACAGCTATCAAGTTAGGTAACTCAATAATTAGCCACTTTGATTTTGACCCTCTAATGGATTTGAGTTTACCTTCTTGCCCTCCCATTGGACCACCTATTACTCGTATAGTTTGCCCAAGTTTGATTTGACTTAATTCTTCAAGTGAATAAAATTTGGGATCATCTGTTGCTTTTACAGCATTGATAAAACGATCCATATCATCATTAGGCACAACAATGGGTTCGCAATATGCACCTTTTTTGTATCTATATTGTAGCGTAGGAGTCTCTAAAATTATAGGATTAAGTCTCTCGCGGGTTTCATGTGCAAATAGCAAATTGGGAATTATCGCTGTCTCTTTTCTGATATATTTACCGTTTTTTTTGACTAAACGCCATTTCATGGGCGTAAATACTTCAATGCCAAGTTGGCTCAGTTGTTTATATGCCGGCATTAGAGCATTTGGTCTTTTCAAGTCTCTTAATGCATACCATTGCTTCTCGTCATTAGGTATCGCGTCGGTCATATCGTTGGTAATTGGTTATACCTTCTAGTCCTGCTTGATTTTATAACATATTTATTGTCAAGCAGTTATATGTTTTATTAGTGTATGTTTCATCCCTTTTGGGGCTGATTAAATGTTTCTAATTGTCAAAGTGTGAATAAATGCCAAGTGTACATTACATTTAATCTATCACTTATTCTTTGGCAAGTAGACTTATAACTGTGCGTAATGAATACGCATGTTACCGATACAAAGTTAATATATTTTTGTTAAAAAATAAAGATATTTTATATGTTTTTTTTAAGATTTGATAAATTTGAATTTATTGATAATCAGTTAGTTGTCCATAAAGTATATTTTTGTGACTTAATAAGATGTATTGTTTGTAGATGCTTTGATGAGTTTCGGGTAGTATTTAATATGTATTCTTTACGACCGCTGTGGTTGAAGATGGTAGTAATTTTGTATAAAATTGACCTGTATTGATATGTAATCTACAAAGTAATATGAAATAAGATGTTATTAAAACAAAAAAAACGGATAACTTTTAAGGTTATCCGTTTCGCGGTGCGTAGGGGACTCGAACCCCTGACCCCGTGCGTGACAGGCACGTATTCTAACCAGCTGAACTAACGCACCATTGCTGATTGCGAATGCAAAGGTAGTGTAAAAATCTTAATCTGCAAATTTTTGAAGTATTTTTTGCTGTAAAATATTCAAAAAAATTCCATCCTTCAGGGGAAATATCTGCTAATCTGATGGTTAACTTAAATCAAAAAAAACGTATCAGTACACTATTATTTTGAACACTTCAGCTCGATAAGAGTAATTTCAGGTCGTGCGCCTATTCTCATCGGATACATCGCGTAGCCGATTCCGTCATTTATATAAAGATAATGCCCCGCTTCACTATATAATCCACTCCATCTTTTGTATAAAATCATCGAGGGCGAGAGTCGCCACTCCCCTACCCTCATCGCCATCTGCATGGCATGAACATGCCCAGATAGGGTTAGATTCGTTGGATAAACCTCTAAAATTTTATCCCACATTTTAGGGATATGCGACATTGTTATATTGAAACATTGGTGCGGAAGCTCACTATATATATTATCCAACCCAATATCGGGGATCTCTGATGAATGTTGTGTCTCATACATTGCTTTCGGGAAAGATATACATGTTATAGCTATGGAGTCAACGCCGCGTTTTATGTAATCAGTTTTGTTGTTGAGTAGCTTCCATCCTAATCTTTCTTGCAGATCAATGAGTCGCTCGGTATTGACCTCTGGTGTGAGAGAAATAGAATCTTTTATATATGTTCCTATGTCGTGATTCCCTAATACAGAGTATAATCCATCCTTATACTGAAACTTTTGCAACGATTTAAAAATCTGTTCATTTATCTCACTATATCTGATATTGACCAAATCCCCCGTAAATGCCACCATATCAGGATTTAAAGAGTTGCATATCTCTGCTATTTGACTTATCTCCTGCTCTGCATTTAGCATTGTTCCGATGTGTAGATCTGAGATTTGCACTATGCGGTAGCCATCGAATTCGGCAGGAAGTTTCGATGACTCAATCACTACACTTTTCACCTCATAATCTGTGCGAGTCTTAAGCATCGAGTAGAAAAATATAGATATCGCCACAACCATTACTCCCCCACCCAATACGTGAATCCATCTGCGAGAAAAGAGTGCTATGGCAAAACTAAGTGGAGCATGGGATATGACTACCACCATATATATAAAATACATCCACCCCGATACAATGCCGAGCCAAGTCGGGTTGTCGGAAGTGAAAAGAAAACAGACCAATGCAAAGATTAGTGGCATTAGGTCTATTGCCCATATTGTAGATACAACCGCCCTGAATTGTCTGCTATGACGATACCCAAAACGCTTAATGCTGAGAAAATCCGCATAAGCTATCATTAATGAACATAGGGCAATAATCCAGATCATAATCCTCTCATCGCAGCTTTTCAACTCCTTTGGCATAGGAGTTGCTTAAATAAATTGCAACCTCATTCTACCGATTTTTTATTGGTGAAATGGGAGAGCAAAGATAAGGTTTTTTATCCAAAAATAGAACTCTTTAATACTAAGTGCTTATGAAAAAGATTCAACTTTTTATTATTTTACTCAGCATGGGTGTTTCTACACAAAGTGCTATTGCTCAGCGACATGGCGATAGGTATAAACCTACTGTCTATATGGTCGCTATTGAAGAGACGGATACACTTTACGATTGCCCTATGCAGGCTGCCGCAGCTCGTCAATCGATGGCAGCCCAGATGGCTCGCGATGGCTTTGCTATGACTCAAAGAGAGGGTTTTCAACAGGTTCACAATCCTCAGTTTATCTTCTCTACCTCAAACAATCGCTTCTCGTTGGGTATTGGTGGCTATGTAAATCTTCGTACGAGTTACGATTTCAAGGGTGCGGTGAATAATATCGACTTTATTCCCTATGACATCCCTATGACCACGACCTATTCCAATCGTCAGCGCGTTATGATGGATGCGACCACCTCACGCCTCTTTACCAAAGCCGTGATTAACACCTCTACCATTGGTCAGATCACTACATTTGTAGATATGGATTTCCGTGGCGGTGAGGAGTTTAGTTATACTCCACGCTTGCGCTCGGCTTATGTGTCATTGTTGGGCTTTACGGCAGGTCGTGATGTGACTACATTCTGCGATTTGCAAGCTGCTCCGCTGACTGTGGATTTCCAAGGCCCTAATGCCTATAACTTTAATTTTGCTACACTTCTGCGATACGAAAGGTCATTTTACGATAATCACTTCAAGTTTGGTGTAGCTGCCGAGATGCCAAATGTGAGCGGAACCTACGGTGAGAATTTTGCGCCTATTGCACAGCGAGTACCAGATTTCCCGATGTACTTCCAGTATGCTTGGGGATCTAACCGTCAGAGTCACTTCCGTGCATCGGGTATCTTGCGCAATATGTATATGCATAACCTCACCACTGACCAGAATACAAGCCTCTTTGGTTGGGGCGTACAGGCTTCGGGGCGCATAGAGACTTGCGAGTTCTTTACTCTCTATTTCAATGGTATCTATGGTTCGGGGATAACTCCTTACATTCAGGATCTTACAGGCAGCGGCTTGGATTTCACACCTAATCCTGAAAATGCAGCACAGATTCAGACTATGCCAATGTGGGCATGGCAGGCAGCGGGTCAGATTAATATTATCCCAACCAAACTCTTTGCTTCGGGTGGATACTCAGCAGCTTATGTTGATAAAAAGAATGGATTCTATGCTGAAAATGAATATAATCGAGGCACCTACCTTTTCGGTAATATCTTCTATCAAGCCACCGATAATCTCCGTCTTGCGGTCGAGTATCTTCGTGGTTCGCGCAAAAATATGAATTCTGAGAAGGCAACAGCTAATCGCGCCAGCATCATGATTCAGTATAATTTCTAACCTCGCAGAGTAGTTTTAATGCCAAGAGAGGGTGTCTAACTTTACGGTTAGCACCCTCTCTGGTTCTTTATTGTATCACGTGTTTTCCGTAATTCAACCCCTTGAGCCTATAATACTCGCTTTCAGCTTGTAGTCTCTGGAGAAAATCCTCATATTTACGCTTCTCTTGCGGTGTCCAACCCGCTTCAGCTACCGCAGCCAAGCGTGGGAACATCAGGTATTGCACGATTGACGCCTCCTCTACCCACTCTGTCCAGAAGTTAGCCTGCACACCCATGTATCTATTTTGCAACTCTGTAGTCTCGGC
>JAFOZN010000061.1 GCA_017391185.1 Alistipes sp.
GGTCGCGGATAAAGTCGCGCTGCTGCTCCCAACCCATATAGAGCGACATGGAGTTGCCTCGATTAAGAGGCTCATTCTGTACCGTGATGGCATAGATAGGAATCCCCTCAGCCTCCATCTCGGCAATCCAGCGCACGAAATACTCGGCATAATCAGCATAGTATTTTGGATTGAGTATTCCTGAAGTCCAGCTATTGTATTGTTCGCCCGTTTTGGGGTCGATCTTCATCCAGCGTGGACATGACCATGGCGAGCCCACGATGCGGATAGAGGGATTTATCTCCAAAATCTGTTTTAGAATCGGGAGTAGATCTCGGCGGTCATACTCATGTAACTCGAAAAATTCTATCCCCTCCCTATCACAACAGGTATATTCATCGAGCGAAAAGTCGGAGGCTCCTATGGAGATGCGTATAAAACTCATCGCCATCTCCTTGGGTGAAAAACACTCCTGTAGGATCTTTTCGCGGTCCTCTTCGCTCATTTTCAATAGATTGTAACACGTAGAACCAGTGATGGCTGCGCCAAATCCATAGATAGGTTGGCGGCGTTTGTCGCTCAGGAGTTTGATGTAGTCACCCTTGTCGGGAGTTAGGTCTCTTAGCTCGGCGTTGTTGAATTGCGAAAAGCGGAACTGCACCTCGCCAGTAGATGATGTTACATAGACCTCGGCGCGATTATTACACGAAGAGAGTATCAACAGAAAAAGAGCGACACACAAATATTGTATGCGCAAAAGGAGTAGTTTCATATCTTTTTACGGTTTGAGTATTATACTTCGGGCTTATTCTCTGTCTCAGAGGTAGCTGGTTGAGGTGGCTCTACGTCACATACCTTTGTCAAACCATGCTCCTTGGCTAACTTCTCCATCAGGGCGTATGCTTCACAAAAGTCGTTGTGGATCTGGCCATCGAGAATGGCGTTTTTGATTACCTCCTTGATCTGACCGATAATGCCACAAGGGCTTAAATCGTAGCACTTCATGATAATGTCGCCTGTGATCGGGGGTTGGAAGTTGCGCACACGGTCCCTCTCCTCCAGATCCTTCATCTTGTGGCGTACCAATTCGAAATTTTTCAGATAACGCTTCACTTTAGCATCAATGCCCGATGTGATGTCCGCCTCGCAGAGAATCATCAGCGACTCCACATCATCGCCCGCCTCGAAAAGCAGACGTCTGACGGCAGAATCGGTTACCATATCCTCAGAAAGTATGATTGGCCTAAGATGTAGAAATACAAGCTTTTGGACAAACTTCATGTGCTCGTTCATCGGCAACTTCATGCGGCGGAAAATCTCGCGCACCATCTTCGAGCCGACAACCTCATGTTGGTGGAATGTCCAGCCTATTTTCTTGTCGTAGGCCTTGGTCAGTGGCTTGGCTATGTCGTGCAAGATGGCTGCCCATCTGAGCCAAAGATCATCGCTGCGGCGTGCTACGTTATCCAACACCTTCAGCGTATGGCGGAAGTTATCTTTATGGGCGTGGTTACCCACCTTCTCGACTCCACTCAGGCGGTGCATTTCGGGGAAAATAAGCTCCAAAAGTCCCGTAAGCTCCAATAGTTCAAATCCCATCGAAGGTACAGGTGAGAGGATTATCTTGTTCATCTCCACCATGATACGCTCCTTGGATACGATCTTGATACGCTCCTTATTGCGAGCTATGGCATCGAAGGTCTCCTCCTCGATGTTAAATCCGAGCTGAGTGGCAAAACGTATGGCGCGCATCATGCGCAAAGGATCATCCGAAAATGTTATGTCGGGGTCGCAGGGGGTGCGTATGATGCAATCCTCCAAATCGTACATGCCATCAAAGGGGTCTACCAACTCTCCAAATCTATCGCCATTGAGCGACCAAGCCATAGCATTTATAGTGAAGTCGCGGCGGCGTTGATCATCCTCCAACGTGCCTGGCTCGACCTGTGGTTTGCGCGAATCTTGGGTGTAAGACTCTCGGCGTGCGCCGACAAACTCCACCTCAGCTCCATAGGCGCGCACCATAGCCGTACCGAAGGTCTTGAAGACAGAAACCTTGCCCTTGACCTCACGTCCCAATGCCTCTGCTACCTCAATGCCGCTACCTACGACTACCACGTCAATGTCGGTAGAGGGGCGATGCAGATAGTAATCTCTGACATATCCGCCCACAACATAGGCTTCGATACCCATAGAGTCGACTATGCGTGAAATTTTACGGAAAACGGGGTTGGAAAGTGGTGCAAACTCCTTATTCATGGCTATGGGTTTAGCGAGTTGATTTTAGGCAATCGAGATAGCTCTCTACGGTCTTCTCCAATCCTAAATAGAGAGCATCGGCTATCAAGGCGTGACCGATGGAAACCTCATCACACCAAGGGATTCGCTCTGCAAAATATGCCAGATTCTCCAGACTCAGGTCGTGGCCTGCGTTGAGTCCCAAGCCCACGCGGCGAGCTGCCTCGGCAGCCTCTACATAGGGCGCAATAGCTCTCTCGCGGTCGGCTGCATAGCCTGCAGCGTAAGCCTCGGTATAAAGCTCAACACGCTGAGTGCCACACTCTTTTGCCCCCTCGATCATCTCTACCACAGGATCAACAAAGATCGAAGTGCGGATGCCAGCCTCGTTGAAGCGACTACACACCTCTTTGAGAAAATCGCGATGTTTGATGGTGTCCCATCCGGCGTTGGATGTAATGGCATCTTCGGCATCGGGAACGAGAGTCACCTGCGCAGGTTTTACCTCCAAAACCAAGTCTATAAAACTTGGGATAGGGTTACCCTCGATGTTGAGTTCTGTAGAGATAACTCGCTTCAGATCACGCACATCATCATAACGGATGTGACGTGCATCTGGGCGAGGGTGAACTGTAATGCCCTCGGCTCCGAAACGCTCGATGTCGAGAGATGTTTTCACCACATTTGGGATATTTCCGCCACGAGAATTTCTCAAGACGGCAATCTTATTTACATTTACACTGAGTTTTGTCATAAAAAGTTTATCTTTGCGGTATAAAATGCTGCAAAAGCGAGCGATAGATGTGCCAAAGTTAGCGATTTTCGCTCAGATTGCATAGCTATTGCGATGTAAAGATACTTATTTTTTTCGAGCCAAGATGAAAATTATACTTTTTTCTCGTCCGCAGATTGATCATCGGGCAGATGATTTGGAGCGTTTGTTCTCTTTGTTAGAGAGATATGGTTTTGACTATGCTCTCAATGAGGAGTTTGCGCCTGTGGTGGAGTCTTTGTTGGGTTGGAAGTTAGATTCGGCTAAAATCTATGGCCAAAGTATTGAGGCCGATGGTACAGAGAGTCTCTTGTTGTGTCTGGGTGGAGATGGTACTCTTTTGGAGGGAGTGCATCGTCTCAGGGATAAGAGTATGCCTGTGGCAGCGATAAATTTTGGTCATTTGGGATTCCTCACTTCAGCCACCAGAGATGACGTGGAGGAGCTTTTTGAACATATCTCTGAGCGTAAACTCAAATTTCAGAAGCGCACCATGTTGGAGGTTGTGTGGGGAGAGAGAAAGGAGGCTCTAAAGGCTCTGAATGAGGTGGCTGTGCAACGTCTGGAGGCCACCATGGTCAAGATCGAGACAAGGGTAGATTCCCAGCTCGTGGCACAGTATAATGGTGATGGCGTAATAGTCTCTACGCCAACAGGTTCTACGGCATATTCCCTCAGCGCAGGAGGCCCTGTGGTAGCTCCTGAGTGTGGCTGTTTTTTGCTCACTCCATTGGCTCCTCACAACTTCGGAATGCGCCCTGTGGTCTTGCCCGATAGTGCCGAGATTTCACTTACGATAAATGCGCGTCACGGCAGAGCTATGCTCTCGATAGATAACAATACCTATACTGTCGAAAATGGTACAAAGATAGATATTCGCCGTGCTGGGGAGCATATTTTATTGGCCGTACCGCACAATATATCATTTTACGAGGCGTTACATAGTAAGATGATGTGGGATATTGACATTAGAAATTGACCTTTTTTCGAGGAAAAAGAGGTTAAAGAGACTGTTTTTGAGATAAAAACATGATTTTTCTTTAAAATCCGAGTAAAAATATCTACATTTGCAAGTTATATGAGCCAAAGAAAAGAGATACCACAACATATCGCCATCATTATGGATGGTAATGGCCGTTGGGCCAAGCGTCAGGGTAAGAGCCGTAGCGAAGGACATTTCGCTGGGATGAATGCCCTGCATGAGTGTGTTCAGAATGCGGCTAATAGTGGGGTTAAGTACCTGACTGTCTATGCATTCTCGACAGAGAATTGGGGTCGTCCACAAGCTGAGGTGGATGCCTTGATGGAGTTGGTATGTACAGGCGTGGAGTTGGAGACTGAGGAGTTGGCCAAGCAGGGAGTGAGAGTTCTCATTATCGGCGATCGTAGCCGTTTCTCGGATAAGGTCAAGGCAGCACTTAATCGCATCGAGTCAAATACGGCTCATGGACAGACGATGACGCTGATTTTGGCGCTCAACTATTCATCGCGTAGCGAGATTGTGGTGGCAGTGCGTGATTTGGCCGAGAAGGTAGCTTCGGGAGAGCTTAAGGCTGAGCAGATTGATGAGCAGATGATCTCATCTGCGCTATATACAGCTCAAATTCCCGATCCAGACCTTATTATTCGTACCAGTGGTGAGTGTCGTTTGAGCAACTTCCTCATGTGGCAGGCTTCCTATTCGGAGTTCTATTTTACCGATGTACTATGGCCTGATTTCAATAAGGAGGAGTTGGATAAGGCTTTGGAGGCTTATGCCCAGCGAGATCGCCGTTACGGTTTAGTGAAGTAAGAAATTTGTTATATATAAATGAGATACGTAAGTAAAATTGTTATTGCGATGGTTGCCATGCTGATCTTGTCGGCATGGAGTGGCTATGCGCAGGAGATTGATACGCTTAAGACCAAAAAAGAGGATACACAAAAGGCGGAGAAACTGCAGAAAGAGAAGAAAGAGGAGTTTGTCTTTGATGAGAATGCTCCTGCACTCGATGCGGATGCTACTCCAAGGCGTTACTTTATCCGTAATGTGAACATTCATGGCGTGAAGCACCTGAATAAGGAGCTTTTGCGTTCTACATCGGGCCTTATCCCTGGAGATACTATCTATCTGCCAAGTAGTTATATCTCTAATTCGATTACTCGCCTTTGGGCACAGCGTTACTTCTCGGATGTGAAGATCGGTGCTACTATCGATGGCGATAGTGTAGATATGGAGATCTTCCTCAAGGAGCGTCCTCGTGTCTTCCGTTGGGATTTTTCGGGTGAGGGCATCACTACCAGCAAGAAGAAGGATCTTTTGGAGGAGCTCAAACTCAAGCAGGGTTCAGAGCTCTCGGAGTATATCATCGACAAGAACGAGAAACTTATCCGCAAGCACTTTGTGGATAAGGGTTTCCGCAATACTGAGGTTAAGGCGATTGTCACCAACGATTCGGTAATCAAGAATGCTGTGAATGTGACATTTAGGATTGACCGCAAGAGTAAGGTGCGTGTGGGTGAGATTACATTTGAGGGTAACGAGAATTTCGATGATAAGCGTCTGCGTAAGTCCTTTAAGAAGACTCACCAGCGTTCTATCAACATCTTCCGCAACACTAAGCTCAAGGATAAGGATTATGCTGAGGATAAGGAGCTCTTGCTCGATTTCTATAACTCGCGTGGTTATCGTAATGCTACCATCCTCTCTGACTCGATTTATGATATAAGCGAGGATCGTATCGGTATTCACCTAAAGGTGGCCGAGGGTGAGAAGTTCTATATCAGAGATGTGTCTTGGATCGGTAACTCGGTATATTCGACAGAGGACTTGCAGCGTCTCTTTAGCGTAAAGAAGGGTGATACGTATGACCGTAAGTCTATGCACAAGCGTTTGGGTATCGGTCGTGAGATGAATCCTGAGGAGCAATCAGTATCCAGCCTCTACCAAAACAACGGATACTTGATGTCTCAGATCGAGGCTTCGGAGATTGTCGTAGGTAAGGACTCTATCGATATGGAGATCAAGGTCTTCGAGGGTAAGCCATTTACCATCAACGATGTAGGTATTTCGGGTAACACCCGTGTAAATGATGAGGTTATCCGCCGTGAGTTGGCCGTATATCCTGGACAGTTGTATTCGCGCGAGTTGTTGATGTACTCTTTGCGTCAGATCACAGGTATGGGACACTTCAACCCTGAGAACCTCCAGCCAGATATCAAGCCTGTGTCGAGCGACTTGGTGGATATCAGTTTCCCATTGGAGGAGCAGGCCAGCGACCAGTTCAATATCGCGGGAGGTTGGGGCTCTGGCTCATTCGTAGGTTCGGTGGGTATTACATTGAACAACCTTTCGACTCGCAACCTCTTCAAGAAGGGTACGTGGAGTCCATATCCTATGGGACAGAATCAGAAGCTCAGCATCTCTGGTCAGACCAACGGTACATATTATAAGGCTCTCTCGGTGAGCTTCACCGATCCTTGGGTGGGTGGTCGTAAGCCAAACTCGTTGAGCGTTTCGGCTCACTGGTCTGAGCAGAATAATGCATACTATATCTGGCAGACAGCGACTATGTACTTCCGTACGTTGGGTGTAGCGGTTGGTATGGGTAAGCGTCTGAATTGGCCAGACCGTAACTTTACGCTCTATGGAGAGTTGCAGTATCGCCGATACGCCTTGAGTAATTGGGATTACTTCATCATGAAGGATGGTATTGCAAATCAGCTCTCGGCTAATATATCGTTGACTCGTTCGACTGTCGACCAGCCTTTCTTCCCACGTTCGGGATCAGAGTTCTCGGTGGAGCTTGATATCACGCCACCATACTCGGCTTGGGATGGTAAGGATTATTCTGATAAGAAGATGCCTGATCAGCAGCGATATAGGTGGATTGAGTATCACCGTTGGCAGTTTAAGGCACGTTGGTTTGCTCCACTTTCGCGTAACAACAATCTTGTCTTGATGGCTAAGGCAGAGATGGGTTACTTGGGCCACTACAATAAATATAAGACTTCGCCTTTCGAGCGTTTCGAGATCGGAGGTGACGGTATGAGTGGATATACCATCTATGGTGTGGATATCATTGGTTTGCGCGGTTATGAGGATGGTGCGTTGGATCCTGTGGGTAGCAACTACTCAAGTGCCTATAATAAGTACACTATGGAGTTGCGTTTCCCTGTGCTTATGAAGCAGTCATCGCAGGTCTATATCCTCGGATTCTTGGAGGGTGGTAGCGGTTTCGACTCTTGGAAGAAGTTCTCGCCATTCAAGATTAAGCGTTCGGCAGGTTTCGGTGCACGACTCTACTTGCCTATCGTGGGTATCATCGGTATCGATTGGGGTTACGGATTTGATTACCCAATGGGTGAGAATAAGCGAAGCGGTAGCCACTTCCACTTCACTATGGGACAGTCGTTCTAATCTGTGGTGAGGGGACTTACTCCTGCTTGGCAATATATTTGAGAGCTATACGTTATATATATAAATAAGTATAACCTTAAAACTACGAAGTTATGAGACGATTTATTTTGGTTTTGGCACTTGTGCTTGGTTTGAGCTTTGCGGCATCGGCGCAGAATTATGCTTTGGTCAATAGCGAGAAGATATTTAAGTCGATAGAGAGCTATAATACGGCTATTTCGGAGCTGGATAAGATGGCTCAGGAGTATCAGGCTGAGGTGGATGAGAAGTTCAAGGCTGTGGAGAACCTCTATAACGCATATATGCAGCGCAAGAGCCAGCTCTCGGAGGCTTCTCAGGCTGCTAATGAGGAGAATATCATCAAAAAGGAGCAGGAGGCTACTGAGTTTCAGGAGTCTATCTTCGGGACTGATGGTGAATTGATGAAGAAACGTTTGGAGCTTATCCAGCCTATCCAGAAGTTGGTCTTCTCGACTATCGAGGAGTATGCTAAGGCTAAAGGCTATGATATGGTGATAGATATTTCGCAGAATGCTACGATGCTCTACTATTCGCCTAAGGCGGATCATACAGAGGCTATCATCGCTGAGCTAAAGAAGAAGGAGAATAAATAATAACTTAAATAAATTACACACATTTAAAACATTATGAAAAACGTATTGAAACTAACCCTTGCGGTAGTATGCGTGATGTTCTCAACATCACTTTTCGCTCAGAAGATTGGCCGCATCAACACTCAGGAGATCATCATCAACATGAATGAGTTTAAGGAGGCTAATACTCAGTTGGAGGCTTACGCAAAGGATCTTTCGGCACAGTTGGAGACTATTCAGGTAGAGTTTAATAACAAGTTGCAGGAGTATCAGAAGGCAGAGTCAACAATGACAGACGCTGTTCGTCAGCTCAAGGAGAAGGAGCTTTCAGACCTTCAGAATCGTATCCGTGAGTTCCAGCAGGTAGCTCAGCAGGATATCCAGAAGAAGGAAGCAGAGTTGATGGAGCCTATCCAGAAGAAGGCTAACGATGCTATCAAGGAGATTGCTAAGGCTGGTGGCTATGGTGTAATCCTTGAGACAGGCATGATGATCTTCTACGATGAGGCTCAGGTTAAGGATATCAGCTCTGAGGTTAAGGCTAAGTTGGGTATCTCAGCTACTGCTGCTGCACCAGCTGCGAAGTAATTTTAAGAAGCAAAAGAAAGGAGAAATATCTCTTTTAATTTAGATATGCACCGATCACAGATAAGTGGTCGGTGCTTTTTTGTTGTGATATATGGCAGGGAGTGTTGTAATCCGATCAAAAATTCGTATCTTCGCATAACTAACCTATGTTTGTAATTGATAAAACTAAATGATATGAGAACTCTTTTCTCTCTTTTGGCTGCGTTTATGCTTTTTTTGCCATCCATGTCTCAGGCTCAGAGTGTGACACCTGTTGAGCAACTCCCTTTAAACATCAATTCAGGCCCTTTTGAGGGTAAGTATGGGCATATACAAGGTATCGCAGTCGATGCCGAGCGCAAATATATCTATTACTCATATACCACTATGCTCGTCAAGACCGATATCGAGGGCAATGTTATCGGATCTGTTACGGGTTTGCTTGGTCACTTGGGCGATATGGACTTCAATCCAGAGGATGGTCGTGTATATGGTTCGTTAGAGTACAAGAACGATGGTATCGGCAAGGGGATTCTCCAGATGACCGATCAAGGCTCTATGAAGCTCGACAATGCCTTCTATATCGCGATCTTCGATGTGGAGAAGATTACGCGCATGAACATGGATGCCGAAGGGGATGGAATCATGACTACGGTCTATCTGCCTACCGTCTTGGAGGATTATTTGGCTAAGGTCGAAGTTGCAGGCAAGCAGCTTGATCATCGTTTGGCTTGTAGTGGAATTGATGGTGTGGCATTTGGTCCTCGTTTTGGCAAGAAGGGCGGTAAATTGTATCTTACTACGGCTTATGGCGTGTATAGCGATACTTCGCGCTCGGATAACGATTATCAGGTGCTGTTGCAGTATGATGTGACATCGTGGCGAGCCTATGAGCGTACGCTCTCGCAAGATAGAATGCATCAGATGGGCCCAAAGAGGCCTAATGGGCAGTATTTTGTGCCTACGGGTAATACAACCTATGGTGTTCAGAATCTCGAATTTGACGCAGAACTCGGTATTTGGTGGATGGCAGTCTATGTTGGAAAGAAGAAGGAGTATCCAAACTACTCGCTCTATGCAGTCGATGCCGAGTCTAAGCCTCGCAAAGAGACTCTAAAGGGTGTTCCTTATATTAATAAAGGTATGGTAGTGCCTTTGCAGAGTCGCTTGAAC
>JAFOZN010000062.1 GCA_017391185.1 Alistipes sp.
ATCGGCAAACGACTGCAAAGGATGCACCGTAGCACTCTCCATGAAGAATACAGGCTTACCAGAGTATTGGATAAACTGCTCAAGAATCTTCTCGTTATAATCATCCTCACGACTCTCGAACGTAGCAAATGAACGCACACCGATAATATCGCAGTAGCTCGCCATCACAGGAATAGCCTCCAGCAGATGCTCGCTCTTGTCGCCATCCATCACCACGCCACGCTCCGTCTCCAACTTCCATGCGCCCTGATTCACGTCCAACACGATGACATTCATACCCAAATTCATCGCTGCCTTCTGTGTGCTTAGGCGTGTGCGCAAGCTATTGTTAAAGAAGATCAAAAGCGCAGTCTTATTTCGGCCCAACTCCTGATACTTATAACGGTCGGCTTTGATCTCCATCGCCTCCTGCAACGCTTCCTGAAGATTACCCAGATCCTTTACGCTACGAAATACTCTCATAATTTCTCTTTTAAAAAAGCGCACACGACCCCACCAAAGGTCATACGCGCCACTTGAACAAATGTAGCTCCACCGCGACTCGAACGCGAATTTAGGGTTTAGGAAACCCTCGTTCTATCCCTTGAACTATAGAGCCAAAACCTATTGTCGAAAAACAACAAGCACAAAGATACAGAGTCAAATTCAAAATTCAAAATTTTCCAAATTTATATAGGTCTCTATATCAAAAAAAAATAGCCCAATCCGAAGATTGAGCTACTTTTGATTATAATGTGGGGTAAACCCCTACTTTGAGATTACTCTGCCTGGGACAAGTCCTCTACATCTGACTTCAAGCCAACAACCAAGCTATCGTACTCTCTCAAACCTGTACCACCAGGGATCAAGTGACCGCAGATGACATTCTCCTTAAGGTTTGCCAATGGGTCAATCTTACCCTGAATTGCAGCCTCGTTCAAGACCTTAGTAGTCTCCTGGAACGATGCAGCAGAGATAAAGCTCGATGTCTGCAATGCTGCACGAGTGATACCCTGAAGTACCTGATTTGAAGTAGCTGGAACGATATCACGTACCTTAACAAGCTTCATATCACGGCGCTTGAGAGATGAGTTCTCATCACGCAACTTACGCAATGAAATGATCTGACCAGGCTGAACATTCTGCGAATCGCCCGCATCCTCGACTACAACCTTATCGTAGAGCTCGTCGTTCACATCCATGAACTCCCACTTATCTACGATCTGATCCTCAAAGAAGCGTGAATCACCTGGATCCTCGATCTTCACCTTGCTCATCATCTGACGTACGATAACCTCAAAGTGCTTATCGTTGATCTTCACACCCTGCATACGGTAAACCTCCTGAACCTCGTTCACGATGTACTCCTGAACCTTGGTTGGTCCCAAGATACGAAGGATATCGCTTGGAGTGATAGCTCCGTCAGAAAGTGGCATACCTGCCTTCACATAGTCGTTCTCCTGAACAACAATCTGGCGTGAAAGTGGTACGAGATACTTGCAAATATCGCCCTGCTTAGAGGTGATGATAACCTCGCGGTTACCACGCTTGATCTTACCGAATGTTACCTCACCATCGATCTCAGAAACGATTGCTGGATTAGATGGGTTACGAGCCTCGAAGAGCTCTGTAACACGTGGAAGACCTCCGGTGATATCGCCACCACCCTTACCTACGGCACGTGGGATCTTGATCAAGATATCGCCAGCCTTAATCTTAGCGTTATCCTTCACAATGATGTGAGCCGTTACAGGCAAGTTGTATGACTTAATCTCAAGTCCCTCCTTATTCTCAATATGGATAACAGGGTTCTTAGTACGATCCTTGCTCTCGACAACAACCTTCTCAGAAAGACCTGTCTGCTCGTCACGCTCCTCGCGGTATGTAACACCCTCGATGATGCTCTCGTACTTGATCTTACCCTCAGTCTCGGCAATGATAACTGCGTTGTATGGATCCAACTCGCAGATCAAATCGCCCTTCTTAACCATCGCGCCATCCTGCTGATAGAGCAACGCTGCGTATGGCAAAGCGTGAGTATAGAGTACGATATCAGTCTTAGGATCTACGATACGGAACTCTGACTGACGTGAGATAACGATATCGGCAGCATCACCATTCTGGTTCTTGCCCTTGATAGTACGCAACTCATCGATCTCAAGACGACCCTCATACTTAGAAACAACATTGGTCTCTACTGTAGAACCGCCCGCAACACCACCGACGTGGAAGGTACGAAGTGTAAGCTGTGTACCTGGCTCACCGATAGACTGTGCAGCGATAACGCCGACAACCTCACCCTTCTGGACCATACGTGCTGTAGCCAAGTTACGACCATAGCACTTAGCACATACTCCGCTACGAGCCTCACAAGTAAGAACTGAACGGATCTCAACAGACTCCAATGGAGACTTGTCGATAGCCTCAGCGATGCTCTCGGTGATCTCCTCACCTGCCTTACACAAGATCTCGCCTGTGATTGGGTGGATAACATCGTTAAGTGCTGTACGGCCCAAGATTCTGTCGTAGAGTGACTGTACCACGTCATCATTACGCTTGATAGCTGTAGCTGTCAAACCACGCAATGTACCACAATCATCCTCGTTGATAATCACATCCTGTGCAACGTCCACCAAACGGCGAGTCAAGTAACCCGCATCGGCAGTCTTAAGCGCAGTATCGGCCAAACCCTTACGAGCACCGTGAGTAGAGATAAAGTACTCCAACACAGAAAGTCCCTCCTTAAAGTTCGAGAGGATAGGGTTCTCGATAACCTGCTGACCACCCTCGACACCTGACTTCTGAGGCTTAGCCATCAAACCACGCATACCAGAGAGCTGACGAATCTGCTCCTTAGAACCACGGGCTCCAGAATCAAGCATCATATATACTGGGTTAAATCCATCCTGATCGGCAATCAGGGTGTTGATAACCTGCTTAGTAAGCTTATTATTAATGTTAGTCCAAACGTCAATGATCTGGTTGTAACGCTCATTGTTGGTGATAAGACCCAT
>JAFOZN010000010.1 GCA_017391185.1 Alistipes sp.
AGCGGAATACGATATGACCTCTTCGATGATAAACCATATCTGGAGACTGTCCTGAAGCATCACACTTCGGGACGCCTGAAGGTTGCTCCAGAGCATACAGAAGATCATGTGCTGAATCTGATGCGTAAGCCATCTTTCGAGCAGTTTGAACAACTCAATACTAATTTTAGACGTATCTGTAGAGAGTGTGATTTGCCATATCAGCTTATCCCATACTTCATCTCTTCTCACCCAGGATGTCGAGAGGTGGATATGAAGGCTCTCTCGGAGCGAGTATTGGGACGTCTGCATTTTGATCTGGAACAAGTGCAGGATCTTACACCTACGCCTATGACGCTCTCTTCGGTGATGTTCTATACGGGAGAGAATCCATATACGGGAGAGAAGGTATATGTTGCTCGAAGCCAAGAGGATAAGCGCCGTCAGAAATCATATTTCTTTGCCCAGAAGCAACCGCAGTCAAGGTCGGGCTCAGGCCAAAAGTCAAAGTCTTCTTTGCGAGGTGTGGCTAAAGAGATGGGTCGAGGTGTTAGAGCAGTTGGCCCCAAGAAAGGATTTCAAACAAAAGATAAGGGTGTGAAAAGAGAAGTTAAACCATTTAAGAGATAGAGATTATGAGTAAGAGAGTTTGGTTGATGTTTTTGGTGGGTATGACTCTTATGTCATCCTTGGTCGCAGGTGAGGCGATAGCATCCTCTGGTGCAGGTAAGGTAAAACCTTTGAACACTAAAAAGTGGCAGAAATATGATGTGGGACGTATTCGTTTCCACGACAAAGCCCCTCAGAGTGAGGGCTCGAAGATATATCATCGCTTGATTGCCGAGCCCGAAACATATATCTCGGAGCAGGCTCGTACGGTCTTGGCGACTCTCTATTTCTCGCCTAAGGATAGCATCACTCCTGTGCGCTCGATATACTATACGTTGGAGGACAAGGAGGGTATCTCAGCCAAAGGTGGTGGCAATGGTCGTGTGCATATCTTCTACTCTACACGCCATGTGGAGAGTTCCCATCGTGGTCGAGGCGATGAGAAGGTGATGTTCGAGACTCGCGGAGTGTTGCTCCACGAATTGACTCACGCCTATCAGTTGGAGCCTCAGGGTATCGGCTCGTATGGTACCAACCGTGTTTTCTGGGCATTTATCGAGGGTATGGCCGATGCTGTGCGTGTTGCCAACGGCGGTTTCTACGGCGAGAAGGATCGCCCAAAGGGAGGAAATTATATGAATGGCTATCGCCATGCTGGATACTTCTTTGTGTGGATCAGAGATAATTATGATCCCGACTTTTTGCGTAAATTCAATCAAAGTACGTTGCACGTTGTACCGTGGTCGTTTAACGGAGCGATAAAGCACGTCTTGGGCGAGAAGTATGATATAGATGAGTTGTGGGAGGAGTACCAGATAGCTGTGGGTGATAAGAAAAAGTAGAGAGTAAATATCTATAACCTAATAAAAAATAAGAAGAATCATGAGAAATTTTGTTGCATTGCTTGCCTGTGCTGTATCTGTGTTGATGACGGCTTGCCAAGCTGAGGCTCCTGAGCCTATGAGTGTAGTTCCTGCCCCTCGCCAATTGGCTTGGCATGAGATGGAGCAATATGCTTTTGTGCACTTTACCATTAACACCTTCACCGACAAGGAGTGGGGTTATGGTGATGAGTCACCCGAATTGTTTAACCCTACCGATTTCGATGCTGAGGCATTGGTAAAGGTGGTTAAGGATGCCAACCTCAAGGGTTTGATCCTCACCGCCAAGCACCATGATGGATTCTGCCTTTGGCCAAGTAAATATACCGAACATTCGATTAAGAACTCTCCATATAAGGATGGCAAAGGCGATATCGTGGGTGAGGTTGCCGAGGCGTGCCGTAAGCAAGGCGTGAAGTTTGGTATATATCTCTCGCCATGGGATCGTAACCATGCAGGTTATGGTACCGATGAGTATCTAACATATTATCGTAACCAGCTGCGCGAGCTCTTGACTGCCTATGGCCCAGTCTTTGAGATGTGGTTCGATGGTGCAAATGGTGGTGATGGCTATTATGGCGGCGCGCGTGAGATGCGAGTTATGGAGTCGGGTTACCTATATTACGATTGGCCTAAGGTGGTGGATATCATTCGTGAGCTTTCGCCTGAGACTGTGGTTTGGAGCTCTTCGTTGCCTGATGCACGTTGGTGTTCAAACGAGCGTGGTGTGATTGATGAGCATTGCTGGGCGATGGCAACACCTGCCGATATGTATCCTAAGGGTAAGGATAATATCCCTGTCTTGAAGCATGGTATGGAGGATGGTAATCGCTGGGCTCCTGCCGAGGCTGATGTTTCGATCCGCCCAGGATGGTTCTTCCATGAGTATGAACAGCCAAAGACTCCAGAGCAATTGTTCAATATCTACCTTACTTCGGTAGGTCGTGGTGGTACGCTTCTTTTGAATCTTGCACCAGATCGCCGTGGCCGAGTACCTGAGCAGGACGTTGAGTCGCTTATGGCTTGGCGCAAAATGGTAGATGAGACATTCGCCGAGGATTTGGCTCTGGAGGCTAAGGTTGTGGCCTCATCAAATCGTGGTTGTGGCTATGGAGCGAAGAATCTTATCGGTGCTGACGAGAAGTATTGGGCTACCGAGGATGGCATTACCACAGGTGATGTGGAGCTTAGTTGGAATG
Source organism: Alistipes sp. (assembly GCA_017391185.1). Lineage (GTDB taxonomy): Bacteria > Bacteroidota > Bacteroidia > Bacteroidales > Rikenellaceae > Alistipes. The sequence continues at coordinate 2,669 of JAFOZN010000010.1, forward strand.
AACCACGTCAGTTGAAGTATGTCGTAATCCAGGAGCATATCGCTTTGGGACAGAGAGTCAAGGAGTTTGTAGTGGAGGCTCAGAAGAATGGCTCATGGAGCGAGGTGGCTAAGGGTACTACTGTAGGTTACAAGCGCATCTTGCCTTTGGCTGAGGCTGTGACTACAGATAAGGTACGTGTCCGTTTCTTGGATTCTCGCGGCCCGCTCACTATCGCAAGAGTGGCTGTTTACTAAGCATTAGAGTATAAAATGAGAGATCCCAGCAGGTTAAACTGTTGGGATCTCTATTTTTAATATCATTTATCGAAACTCCGTTTGCCAACTCTCGGTAAACAGGGCTCCTTTATAGTAGGCCTTGATAGTGATGGATATCTTTTGGTGGTTGGGATAATCCTCTTTTTTTAGCTTTAGTTTTCTTTCGTTACTCATTAGCTTACCATCTATCCACCACTCCATCTTCTCGTAGTCGAATCCCATGTCCAACACAGCCTCATTACCTCTTAGGTGTGTAGGCTTGTTAAAACGCCCCAAGTCAGAGCCTAAGTAGTATCCTGGTTGTGTGGGTTGGTTGTAGGCTACATTCTGTGTGAGTACGCTCCAACGATATATCTCATCGCTCATCAGTGAGTGGAAACGATACTCAGTAGGGATATCTGTAGTGTAGATACGTACCGATTTGTTGTCCGCCGAGCGCACCACAATCTCCTCGCGCCAATCACCCAAAATGTCGGCCTGTAACATAGGATTGGCCTTAGTATGGTTGTTGGTCATGGCACTCTCTTGGTCGGCCAGAGGTATCTCCTTGATACCCTTCTCGCTCCATTTAGTGAGTGAGATTATGCGCTCTGTGCCACGATTAGTTCTCATTGTGCGATTATCGAGCAACTCTCGGTTTAGATCGCCATCCCACCATACTGCCATATTTATGCTTGGGGTGATGTTTGAGATATAGTGGCCTTGAGCCGAGTAGACACCTCGGCTGTCGCTACTCCAAACTTCCACGCCTCTATGGCGAGGGTCAATGTCGGCCGCCATAGCACGACCAACATCTCTAATGCTCGGAATACCCCATATTAGCTCTCCCGTAGCGGCATCTCGCATCTCAGAGCCTGCCTTTGAAGGTTTTGATTCGTGGCATTGCCAAACCTCTAAACCTTCGCGATCGATATCTATATCTGTTAGGTGCATAGCATCACCATGTCCCAAGCGAGTGTTATATCCGCCCGTGCCATCATCATCTATCATACATGCTCCATAGGTG
>JAFOZN010000063.1 GCA_017391185.1 Alistipes sp.
AGGGGGTATAATTTTTTGCCATAAAAGTCGGAATTTTTCAAGATTCAAAATTAATAAATTTTGTCCAAAAAACAAGTGGTTATCTGCAAAAATTGCTTCATGCTAATAAAACACCCGTTACGGGTACGTCATGCCCCAATTTTGAATTTTGAACTGACGCTGCGGAGCGAGAGCAGAGGGTGCTTGCACCCTTTGCCGAGCCGCGAGGAGGAAACGCCGATTCATTCGGCGTAATTTTGAATTATTTGCCTTTACCCTTTGCTGATTGCGTTGCGCGAACAACACAGAGTAGCTACACTGAGGCGGGCACTCGGCACAACTCGGAGAATCTCACAACCCAAAGAGATGATGGTTGCTCCCGTAGTGAAGACATCATCCACCAAAAGTATGTGCTTACCCTCCAGCTCCTTAGCCTTGCTGACAGAGAAAATTCCCTCCACATTATCCCAACGCTCGGAATAGGATTGCGATGTCTGACTTGTGTTATATCGTGTACGGCGCACAAGACCACTCCTGACAGGCAGACCAAGCTCCTCGGCCATACCCAAAGCCAGCTCCTCGGATTGATTGTATCCGCGAGAGAGCCTGCGCCTCCAATGCAGAGGTACGGGAAGAATCATATCCACATCCTCGAAAATGGCCTGCTCACGAAGTATTGCTCCCCACCAACGACCCAAATTATAGGCTATGCGCCACTGACCACCATATTTGAAACGATGCACCACATCTTGCCACTCGCTACCCTCGACATACCACAACAGAGCCACCGCCCTCTCTACTGGCATCAAGCCCCAAAATCGCTGATGCATAGGATTTTCCTCATCCAGCCACAGCTGTGTCAGCGGAGCCATAGTTTCACACAGAGAGCATATCACCTCTTGGCCATGCAACATTCGTCCACACAGCGGACAAGTGCGAGGCGCAACCAATGAAACCAGATCAGAGAGTATTCTACTGAGGATCGACATCTATGGAAATGGTTACTGACTTATACATTTTCTCCCCCTCCATCTCGCCCATCACCTTGCGAATCAGCTCACGTGCCTTCGACATCGAGCGACCACTTTCAATCTTGAGCATTATGCACAAAGCATATATCCCCCTGATACGGTCAATCGGCGGAGCTACGGGACCTATGACACGTCTGCCAAAGCTCTTTCTCAGTCGCTCAGCAAAGAGTGTCGCACCACCCAGCAACAGGCGTGCATCCTCATGGCGCATGGTAAACTGTATGATATGCGAATATGGCGGATAGGCAAACTGATGACGCTCCTGCAACTCGCTACGAGCCATCGCATCATAGTCTGCTCGCATAACCCAACCTATGACAGGGTTATCCGCTTCGGAGGTCTGCAACACAACCACACCCTCCTTCTCTCTTCTTCCAGCACGCCCCGCCACCTGTGTCATGAGTTGGAAGGCACGCTCCGAGGAGCGGAAATCGGGCGAGGAGATCATATTGTCGGCATTGAGGATTCCCACCACCGAGACACGCCCGAAGTCGAAACCCTTGGTAATCATCTGCGTGCCGACCAAGATATCGGTCTGGCCACTCTCAAAATCCTTGATGATACGGTTGTAGGCGCTCATCGAGGTCGAAGTATCACGATCCAGACGTGCCACACGAGCTTCGGGGAAGAGTTCCGAGATAGCCTCCTCGACTCGCTCGGTACCAAATCCCATAGTATGAATATCGGCTCTTTGACACTGAGGGCAGACGCGGGGTATCTCTGTAGTATGACCACAATAGTGGCACTCCATACGGTTTTTGTCACGATGCAGAGTCAATGTGACATTGCAATTTGGACAACGCAGAGTCCAGCCGCACTCCTTACAACCAACATAAGGCGAAAAGCCTCGTCTATTCTGGAAAAGCATCACCTGCTCACCCTGCTCCAAGGCCTCGGAAATAGCCTTCAGCAGAGGTTGATTGAAGTGTGCCTTGCGCTCACCTCGCTTCACAGAACGCATTGTCTCTGAAAGGATTATACGCGGTGGGCGAGCTTCGCCATAGCGTTCATCGAGATATGAATATCCATATTTCCCCCACAATGCATTGGCATAACTCTCAAGGGCTGGCGTAGCACTCGAAAGCAAGGTCTTACCACCATAGATTGAGGCCAAAATCGTAGCACAATCGCGCCCATTATATCGTGGTGCGGTATCGGTCTGCTTATAACTCGAATCATGCTCCTCATCGACAATAACCAAACCGAGATGTCGCAGAGGAAGAAAGATTGCCGAGCGTGCGCCTACGATAAGTTCGCCACCTCTGCTACGCATCATTCTAAAATATATCTCCGTACGGCGCAGATTAGTGAGTTTGGAGTGATATGCCGTCACGCGCGAGCCAAAGACACGCTCCAGACGAGAGATAAGTTGCGAAGTGAGAGCAATCTCTGGCAAGAGCAAGAGTACATCCTTCTCTTCGCTCAACGCCTTAGCTATCAGATGCATATACACTTCGGTCTTACCCGATCCCGTAATACCGTGCAGAAGATGTACATTGCGATTCTGCGCCCACGATTGCTCGATCTGAGCCAAAGCCTGAGTCTGTTTTGAAGTCAACTGGGGCAGAGAAAACATATTCTCATGGGCAATCTCTATGGTGCGTTCACGCTCCGTCACAGAGATATATCCCGCCTTACGCAGAGCCGAGAGCATAGCCGAGTCGCAATCGACCAATCGGCGAGGGATCTCACCAAAGGAGTTTAATCTCTCCGATGGGAAATCGGCAATCTGCTCTAAAGACTCCTTGCGGCGTGGTGCTCGGCGTGCAATACGCTCACACTCTGCTCTGAGAGTATCCCTATCTTGCCACTCATCATTTAGGCGCAGATAGGCTTCGGTGCGTGGTCGAAACTCATCGGCACGAAAATCCTCTTCGGTAGAGCCTTGAGGTTTAATCAACGAAGGCAAGGCCATACGCATCACCTCACCTACGGTACACATATAATACTCGGCTACCCACTCCCACAAGCGCATCTGCCCCTGATCGAGCAATGGCTCGGAGTAGAGCCTACGGCCTACGCTCTTGATACGTTTGAAATCGGGCTTCTGATCATGCAGACGCCACACGATGCCCGTATAGATGTTGCGTGGGCCAAACTGCACCGCCACAGCATCGCCCACACCGAGCTTCATCCCCTCAGGTACAGAGAATGAATAGGTAGGTTGCGCAAGTGGCAACAATATGTCGGCATAGCGTGGCACGGCAGATAGTATTATAGGTTGAAGTTAAGTGGACAGTTCTATGGCTCAGAGACTTGACTACTCGTCATCGTCATCCTCCCAAGCCTCATCATCGAGGTAAAAATCCTCCATCAGAGCATCAATATCTCTGCGCTCCTTCTTGGTAGGGCGGCCCGTACCTCGCTCACGGAAGACAAAGATCGTCTCGCGTGGAGCAGAGAGTTTCTGCAACTCCTCCTCTGGGGTGATGTTGAGACAGAATTGGGGTACGTTTTTAGCTCCCTGACGACTTGACACCAACTCCAATACTTTGTATTGATAGGTCACAGGCATGCGCTTTACGGAGATGACATCACCCTCCTTGACCTCGCGCGAGGGTTTGGCGTAGGCGTTATTTACCAACACACGATTGTTGCGTATAGCATCGGCGGCATCGCTGCGAGTCTTAAAGACACGCACCGCCCAGAGATATTTATCTAATCTTACTTGACTCATTTATCTAAAGTTTCATTCTTTGACAATTCCCCCCTCTGGCGGGATTCACACCCTTCTCACCAAGCTCTCATTTGAAACTTTCACACCCTATCGCTCCTCCTCGTGCGAGCCTTCGGCAGTCTGACGACTAACGCTCAGGATCATACCCAAGCCGATAGCCGTAAAGAGCATCGAAGAGCCTCCGCGCGAAATCAGCGGCAAGGTTTGTCCCGTCTCAGGGATTATATTTACAGTCACCATAAGGTGCAAAAGTGCTTGCATAGTAATCAGCAGTGCCACACCGAGCGAAAGCATGGCGGGAAACTTTTTGGGACATCGCTCAAAGATCTCTATGGCACGGAAAAATACCCACACATAGAGAGCTATAAGGATGATGGACAAGCCCAGGCCATACTCCTCGACAAAGAATGCAAAGGCATAGTCACTCTCAGGGTGAGTCATCTCCACTCGGACGGCACTCTGACCTGCACCACGCCCCATGATTCCGCCTTTATGGATGGCAATCATCGAGCGTTCGGTATCGCTCAGATCCTCAACATCGACTTCGGTGCGATCCGTAGTCCATACCTCCACCCAAGTCGAGATACGACCTCCAGCAGTCTGGCTTCGGCCAAGTCCCAACAAAGCAACAATGGCAACGCCCACCAAAGCCCACTTTAGGATACGGAAGAGCTCCACCCATCTGACACGTCCGATATAGAGCATCACCAGCGACATGCCAAATACCAACACCGCCGAAGAGGTGTGCGCGGGGAAGATCACCAGACAAGCAATCAAGATAGGCAAGAGGATAGGGATGAATCCCTCTTTGATGATTCTCTGTTGCTTGGGGCTACCCCATGTCCAAAATTTCATGCTCGGCACAATCTGCAAGGTGCGTATGGTCGATTGCCTGTCGGCCAAGACACGCGCCAAGAAGGCCACTGTAGCTACTTTGAGCATCTCCGAGGGTTGGAACTGAAAACCCATGATGGAGATCCAGCGAGCTGCACCGTTGGTGGTCTGTCCCGTAAAATAGACCATCAAAGTCAGCATCACAGCAAGCCAAAAGAGAGGTTTGGCCCATATACGATAGACTCGGCTATTGACTCGATGCACCACACAGAGGGCTATGATACTGATGCCCAGAGTGAAGAACTGCGTCTTGAGGAACTGCATCGTAGTGATGGCCGAACGGGGATTATATGCCATCTTAGCCGTAGATGAATAGACGACAAGTACCGAGATGGTCATCAGCGCAATGATAATCACCCACAAGACTCTATCGCCTCCAAAGAGGCTCAATATCGAGTTTATCAAGCCGCCACCCTGCACCATATCGGGGCGCACGGCAACATCATCCGTAGCATCGGCTGCAACATTTGTTGCATTTTGCTGCGGCTGAGCTTCGTCCACACGTCTGATATGTTTGCTATAATCCACCTCCGACATAAGACCTAAAATTTATTTCAAAACATTCTCCTCAACCCACTCTTTGAAGAGTCGGCCACGATGTTCGTAGCTCTTAAACAAATCGAAACTTGCACACGCAGGCGAAAGCAATACCGTATCGCCCGACTCTGCCAAAGATTTGGCACTCTGCATGGCCTCTTCGAGCGAAGAGCAAGAGACAACATTTGGCACTACGCCCGTAAATTCACGGATGAGTTTCTCATTATCCACACCCATGCAGACCAGAGCTTTGACCTTCTGGCGAGCAAAAGGCTTGAGTGGCTCATAATCATTACCCTTATCGGTACCGCCCGCAATCCACACCACAGGGCGAGTCATGCTCTCCAAAGCATACCACACCGAATCGACATTAGTCGCCTTCGAATCGTTGATCCACTCCACTCCATCGCGCTCACCAGCTGGCTCCAAACGATGCTCCACAGGCGAAAAGTCGTATAAAGACTCCGCCACCTGCTCAGGCTCTACACCCGCAGCCATAGTGGCCAAAGCCGCAGCCATAGCGTTGTAGGAGTTATGCAAGCCCTTGATTTTGAGCTTCGAGGTATCTATCGTAAGGCTCTTTTTGCCCACGCGAGCAGTAAACTCACCATCTGCCGTAAGGAAGGCATCGCCCGAAGAGCTGGCAACGGCACATTTAGCAGCAAAAGGCAACTGTCGCATCGGCATATCATACTTCTCCAACTCAGCCGCTATCACCTCATCATCGGCCGAATAGACAAAGGCCGAGCGAGAGTTTTGATTGCGGATGATGCGCATCTTGGAGTCTATATAGTTTTGGAAACAATAGTCGTAACGATCCAGATGGTCGGGCGTGATGTTCATCAACACCGCCACATCGGCCTTGAAGCGATACATGCCATCCAACTGGAACGAGCTAAGCTCCAACACATACCAATCATAATCGGCCGTAGCCACCGAGTAGGCGAAACTCTCGCCGATATTACCACCCAACGAGACATTCACACCCGCCTCGCGCATGATTTTATAGATGAGCGAGGTAGTAGTAGTCTTACCGTTGGAACCTGTGATGCAGATGGTCTTGGCACGCCCCATATAGCGCGAAGCGAACTCCATCTCCGAGATTACGGGGATACCCTTCTGCCTGATAGCCACCACGGCAGGGGCCTTTTCGGGGATACCTGGCGATTTGATCACCTCATCGGCAGCGAGCAGACGCTCCATAGTATGACCGCCCTCTTCGTACTCCACGCCCCACTCATCGAGCACAGCGCGATACTTGTCGGCCAGATGGCCTGCATCGCTCAACAAGACATCGAAGCCCTGCTTCTTGGCCAACACAGCCGAGCCATAGCCGCTGATTCCGCCACCCAAAACTACTATCTTTTTCATAGCGTGTTTATATAGTATTTTCACTAAAATTTATATCTCTTGTTTATTTTGGTATTCCTACCTTCTCCAATAGAAGTTGTATAACAAGAGGGGGCTTTAGGCACGTGTAGTCTAAGAAACCGCAGCATACTATGGCGTATGTGGGGATTTCGAAGACAAACGTAACGCCAAAAACACATTGTTAGAGAGCTTCTATCGCATCTTGAGGGTTACGAGTGTCACGGCACACAACAACATCGAGACGATGAAGAATCGCATCACGATCTTGGTCTCGAAGATTCCCCTCTTCTGGTAGTGGTGGTGCAGAGGTGCCATCAAAAGGATACGTCTGCCCTCGCCATATTTACGTTTGGTATGTTTAAAATAACTAACCTGCAACATCACCGACACCGCCTCCGCCAAGAAGATTCCGCACATGAGTGGCAACAAAAGCTCCTTACGGATACAGAGTGCAAAGACTGCGATGATACCTCCGATGGCAAGCGAACCCGTATCGCCCATAAAAATCTGTGCAGGGAACGAGTTATACCACAAAAAGCCCATCAGCGCACCCACCAAAGCGGCGGCAAAGACCACCAGCTCGGCCGATTCGGGGATATACATGATATTGAGATAGTCGGCATAGATGATATGTCCCGAAAGGTAAGCCAACGTACCCAATACCATCACTATCGGCACCGAGGTCATCGTCAGCAGACCATCCAAGCCATCCGTCAGATTGGCTCCGTTGGAGACTGCCGTCACGACAAAAATGGCAACAGCGATATACAACAACCACGTCAGCAGGTCGTTGCCGCCCACCAACCAGCCATAGTCGAACTCATTATCTTTAATGAATGGGATGGTGGTTTTGGTGGTCTTCTGCGGTGCGGAGTCAATCACCGTACGGGGTTGCAGATGCTCCACGATGGTCTGTCCCTGATCGTTCATATAGATCTTCTGCACGGGGGCTTCAACCTTTTCGCGGATTACAACCTCTTGCGAGAAGCACATCACAGTACCCACAATGATACCCAAGCCGACCTGTCCCACGATCTTAAACTTACCCTTCAGACCATCTTTGTTGTGGCGGAAGGTCTTGATATAGTCATCCAGAAAACCCAAAGTACCCAACCAGACTGTCGAGATGAGCATCAGCTGGATATAGATATTATCCAACTTACCCAACAAGAGCATAGGTACCAACACCGCCAAGAGAATCAGCACGCCACCCATCGTAGGCGTTCCCCTCTTCGAGAGCTGTCCCTCCAAGCCCAGATCGCGAATCTCCTCGCCAATCTGGTGGCGCTGCAACATGCGGATGATGTTACGACCAAAGAGGATGGTAATCAACAGAGCCACGATGATGGCTGCCGCCGAACGGAACGAGATATATTGGAACATTCCCGCACCAGGCAGGTCATAGGTCTCTTCTAAGTAGTGAAAAAGTGAGTATAGCATATATTTTTGTGTTTCCTTTATTTTTTAAGTGTTGCGAAAGCCTCCTTGAGCTGCTCTCTGTCATCAAAGTGGTGTTTAGTCTTACCTATAATCTGATAGGTCTCGTGCCCCTTACCAGCCACCAAAATTATATCTTCGCCCTGTGCAAACATCACCGCAGCACGTATCGCCTCACGGCGGTCGCTGATACGAAGATATTGTTTGCCGATCTCAGCACCCCCAACAATCTCATCCAAAATAGCCTCTGGATCCTCTGTACGAGGATTATCCGAAGTGAAGATAGCCATATCGGCTTCGCGCGAGATAATCTCACCCATCTTAGGGCGTTTTGTTCGGTCTCTGTCGCCGCCACAACCAGCCACCACGATAAGACGCTGATCGGGAGTACGGATCTCATTGATCGTAGAGATAACATTCTCCAACGCATCGGGCGTATGGGCGTAATCGACAATGGCGGTAAGTCCTCGCTCAGAGCGCATAGGCTCAAATCGGCCACTCACCGAGCGAAGCGAACTCAATGCCTGCAACACCTCCAAAGGCTCGGCACCGAGCAACACCGCAGTGCCATAGACAGCCAAGAGGTTATAGGCATTGAAACGTCCCAAAAATCCTACCCACACCTCCTGCGAATCTACATTCAGGAGCATTCCATCGAAGTGCATCTCCAAGATCTTGCATCTAAAGTCTGCCATCGAGCGAAGCGAGTAGCGGAAAGTCTTAGCCACCGTATTTTGCAACATCACTTCGCCATTGCGATCATCCACATTCACCAACGCAAAGGCATCCTTGCCCAGCGAATCGAACAAGAGCTTCTTGGCCTTGATATACTCGGCAAAGGTGCCATGGTAATCCAGATGGTCGTGGGTTATATTGCTGAAAATCGCTCCTCGGAAGTGCAAACCTCGGATACGATCCTGCACGATGGAGTGTGACGAAACCTCCATAAAGCAATACTCGCAACCCATATCCACCATCTCGCGCAACATGGCGTTCAGACGGATGGCATCGGGTGTGGTATGAGTCGATTCTATCTCCTTATCACCTATCTTATAGACCACCGTAGAGATCAATCCCGCCTCGTAACCCATCTTACGATGCAGGTCGTAGAGCAGAGTGGCGGTAGTGGTTTTACCATTGGTACCCGTCACGCCCACCAACTTTAGCTCCTCGGATGGATAGTCATAAAAGGCTGCCGCCATGTCTGCCATAGCCGCATTGCTATCAGCCACCACAACATAGCTCACGCCCTGAGTCTGCTGCTGAGGTAACTCCTCGCAGACGATGGCCGAAGCTCCCTTCTCGATGGCCGAAGCTATATAGTCATGGCCATCGGATTGCGTACCCCTGATGGCAAAGAAGCAATCACCCGCCTCCACTCGGCGAGAGTCATAGGTCAATGCCTTGATACAGGGATCGCCCTGAGTTATGAATGAATCCACTGCTGTCGAAAGCAGCAAAGTGCTTAAATTTTTCATCCCTATAATTTACTTTTTCTCTTTTCTCTTTTTCCCTTCATCTTTCCTCTTTCCTCTCTCACCTTTCCTCTCTCACTTTTCCTC
>JAFOZN010000064.1 GCA_017391185.1 Alistipes sp.
AATGTAGATGATCAGTCTAAGCTCTTGCCCCACAACGGTATGCCTGAGGGCGCAGCGGCCTTTGCTGAGCGTTTCTGGGTAGGTGGTGAAGGTTATGGCTTGGAGATAGAGGATTTGATTCCAGCTCCCGAAAGTAAAGGGCATAAAGATTTGATAGAGTTTGAGAAACGATTGATCTATCATAGAGATAATTTCCTCCCAGATTATGACACTCGTTGGGTTGCCAACTCATCACAACCTTGGCGAGTTACGATCCCTGCCGTAAAGGGTACACCTATCGAGCAGATGCAGTGGACTAAGGCTTGGGGTGGAGTGATAGATCTACACGCCATAGCCGCAGCCAACAAGACGGAACTCAAACCACAGATGGAGGCTTGGCTTGAGACTGAAATTTATGTTGAGCGAGATACTGTTATAACCGCCATGGTGGGTTTTGAATCGCCAGCTCGCTCAAATCGTATCTCTGATGGTATAGGTAAGCAAGGGCGTTGGGAGTCTGAGGGTCAGCTCTTTGTCAATGGGGTAGAGATTTTCCCTTCGCAGGATTGGCAGGAGCCTGAGAAATATCGCTACCATTTCAACACTTGGGGACATCCTGCGGGTGAATTGCCATATACAGATGAGCAACTCTTCTGGACTCGTACCCCATCGCGCATCCCGCTAAAAAAGGGTTGGAACAAGATACGCATCCACTCATCGCGCCTCTTTGCCATTAATAATTGGGTGGCGGCATTTATCCCTGTTACGGTGGATAAAAACGGTAGAATCAGCGAGGCTAAGGGCTTGCGTTTTCGTTAGGATTTTTCGCAGATTAAGAATTTAAGGCCTAAGGGGTTGAATATAAAATAGTTTTTTATTACCTTTGCGGCGGTTTTGAAATTTTAACGCAAAAAATTATAATACTATGACAATCACAGCAGCTGATATTAAGATCGGTATGTGCATCGAGATGGATGGCAAGACTTTTATTGTTGTTGACTTCCAGCACTGTAAGCCAGGCAAGGGTCCTGCATTCGTACGTTCAAAGCTCAAGAACTTGGAGAACGGTTATGTACTTGAGAAGACTTTCTCTTCTGTAAGCCAGAAGTTGGAGCAGGTACGTGTAGAGCGCCGTCCATACCAGTTTACTTACGAGGATGATTTGGGTGCACACTTCATGCACACTGAGACTTTCGAGGAGATTAACATTGACAAGAACCTTATCGACAACTACGACTTGATGGCTGATGGTCAGATCGTAGAGGTTATGTTCCACACAGAGAAGGAGACAGTTCTTTCAGCAGAGCTTCCACCAGTTCTCGATATGGAGGTAACTTACACCGAGCCAGGTATCAAGGGTGATACAGCTTCTACTAACTCACTCAAGCCTGCAACAGTTAACACAGGTGCTACAGTACGTGTACCATTGTTCGTTAACACAGGTGATAAGATCCGTGTTGATAGCCGTACTCGCGAGTATAAGGAGCGTATCCGCTAATTCTCCGAATAAGGATATTTTACCACAGATGGGTGTTTGACAAGAGTGTCAACACCCATTTTTTGTTGGTATTATATAGTTTAATGTTGTAAAGAAAACATCATTACACCTTACCAAGTGAGGATTGGAATCTCTAACGGTTTTGGCTGAGGGTAGAGATGCCATTCAGTACTCCATATTTCTATATTAATTTTATATTAAATCAATAATAAGAGGGATTACAGTTTATAAGTTTTTTTAATATATTTGCCATTGCAAATGGAAAGATTGAGAAGTAAATATATGCTCTTTACATCAGGCCTCCTGATGTTATTGCTATTTGGTAGCTACTCAGCAAATACTTCTTTGTTTAGCCATAAGCATATTGTGGATGGCATTATTGTTATTCACTCTCACTTCTATTCTGGTTCGGCAGATAACCCTCAGCATAACCACACCTCGCAACAATTCTCTACAATATCGGCGCTCTCGCTATTTGTCAGCTTGGCGGCTGGTATGGTGCTATTCTCTTTCGTAGTAAGCAGAATAAGCCATAAGATAGAGACTATATATCTCTCCCACGTAGAGCAATCTGAGTCACTCTACATTTCGCTTCGCGCACCTCCTGTTTTGTGTTAAATTAATCGCCTTTCAAGGCTCTCGGTAGGGATTATTGTATCCATATGTGTGGAGTACTATCCCCGCCCCGAAACTATATATTTAACACAGAACAATATGAATATCAAGAATATACTACTTTTGGTGGCACTCAGCGTGTTACCCCTAACACTAATGGCAGATAGTCTGCCAGCAAATGAAGAGACTGATCAGCGTAAGGTTACTGACGCCAATATCACGGGTCACATTATAGATAAAAAGAGTGCCGAGCATATCCCATACGTTACACTCTCGATTAAAAATACAACTTACGGTACGGTAGCCGACATTACGGGACACTATTTCCTGAAAAACCTACCAGCAGGAGAGTTCACTCTCGTAGCCGAGATGGTTGGCTATAAAAGCGTGGAGCAGAAAATCGTACTTCGCGCCAATAAGACCATAGAGGTAAACTTTATTTTGGAGGAGGAGGCTCTCTCGATGGATGAGGTGGTAGTCTCAGCTACCCGCAACGAGACCAATAAGAAGAGTACAGCTACGATTGTAAATGTCGCTTCGGCTAAACTCTTCGAGAATACAGCCTCGACAAACCTTGCCGAGAGTATCCGTTTTCAGCCAGGTTTGAGAGTAGAGAATTCATGTGGAAACTGCGGAGCTGTGCAGCTGCGTATAAATGGTCTTGATGGACAGTATTCACAAGTATTGCTCGATTCGAGCCCTATCTTCAGCTCTCTTTCGGCTGTTTATGGCTTAGAGCAGTTGCCTGTGGCGATGATTGAGCGAGTAGAGGTCATTCGTGGTGGTGGCTCGGCACTTTTCGGATCAAATGCTATCGGAGGTGTGGTAAATATCATCACCAAAGAGCCCCTCCGTAACTCACTGCAACTGAGCCACAATTCGGGAATCATGGAGAGCGGTGATATGGAGCATAACACATCGCTCAACGGTTCGTTTGTTTCGGATGACCATCGTGCGGGAATCTATCTTTTCGGCATGGTCAAGGATCGTGACGCCTACGACCGCAACGATGATGGTTTTTCGGACATAACAGGTATCAAGGCCGAGACCATCGGATTCAGAGGCTATTACAAGGTTTCGCCAACAACAAAACTCACGGCAGAGTATCACCACATTGGCGAGTTTAGACGTGGTGGCGATAACATCGACCTGCCACCACATATGGCTGAGATTGCCGAGCAGACTGACCATAACATCAATGGCGGTAGCCTTCGTCTCAACTACTTTGCCCCAAACTCACGTCACTTTGCAGATATCTATGTTTCGGCACAGGGTATTCATCGCGATAGTTACTATGGTACTGGTAAAGATCTCAATGCCTATGGCGAGACTGAGGATTTGACACTCACCACAGGTCTGCAATATAGCTACGTTTTTGAGAAGTGCCTCTTTATGCCTGCTCAGCTGACTGCAGGTTTTGAATATACGTTCAACGACTTGGATGACCACTCTATTGGTTTTGACCGCATCTTGCAACAGTCTGTACGCACGGCTGGAGTATATCTTCAGAACGAGTGGCGTAGCGATAAAGTTAATTTTGTTATAGGAGGTCGTCTCGACAAGCATAACATGATGAAAAATGTGATATTCTCGCCTCGTGCCAACTTGCGTTACTCGCCAATCGAAGATATTGGACTCAGAGTAAGCTATTCGAGTGGTTATCGCGCACCTCAGGCATTCGATGAGGATTTGCATATTGATGCGGTGAACAATCAATCCTCTATTGTTGTGTTGGATCCCAACCTCAAGCCTGAGTATTCTCACAGTTTCAGCGCATCGGCAGATCTCTACCACAACTTCGGCACATTACAGAGTAATCTGCTCATCGAGGGATTCTACACCATCCTCGATGATGTCTTCGCTTTGGCAAAGACTGGAGTGAACGATGCGGGATATATCCTCCAGACGCGTTATAATGCTTCGGGAGCAAAAGTTAGAGGAATCAACACAGAGCTTAAAATCGGTATTCCATCTGTTTTTGAACTTCAGGCAGGCTACACCTTCCAACGCAGTCTCTACAATGAGCCAGAGGAGTGGTCTGATGCGGTAAAGGCTGAGCGCAAAATGTTCCGTACCCCCGATCACTACGCATATTTCACTGCTTCGGCTGATATCACTAAGCAATTCAAAGCTTCGCTCTTTGGAAACTATACAGGTCGTATGCTCGTTCAGCATAATGCTGGTTATATCGCCGAGGATCGTTCGGAGCTTGCACCATCGTTCTGGGATATGGGTGCACAGCTGGCATATAAATTCTACCTTACAGAGGCTATCAATTTGGAGCTTTCGGGTGGAGTGAAGAATATCTTCGATAGTTTCCAGAATGATATCGACCGTGGCGCAAACCGTGACTCGGTGTATATCTTCGGTCCGATGATGCCACGAACATTCTTCTTGGGGTTAAAGTTTACCCTTTAAACATATTTTGCATATTATTATCTCACGATTTCGTAGAGTCGTGAGATTTTTTTTGCTCTTGAAGGTAAGTATTTTCCTTTTTTGTAGTTTTTGAGTATCTTTATATCACTAATAATATA
>JAFOZN010000065.1 GCA_017391185.1 Alistipes sp.
ACTCTTCAATTTCAACAGGTTTTCTACGTTTACGAAAGACCTTAGGTGAAAGTTTTGTTGGAAGATTGACAAAGAGTCTTTCTTGATTGATGTTAATACACATCTCAAGAGGGGCTTGTCCTTGCTTGTTTTTCTTACTATCACGACAGTAGTAAGTAATTGAGAATGTGGTTCTTTGCATGGCTACAAATTGAAAAATTAAACAATTTTGTAGCCCATTTTGATGTTTGTAGCCAGTGGGCTACAAATACGGACACAAAAAAAGGGTTATCATCGTTATGATAACCCTCATTTTCAGTACTTTACGTTGTTTCTGGGGTGGAAGATGGGATTCGAACCCACGACCTTCGGAACCACAATCCGTCACTCTAACCGACTGAGCTACATCCACCATATTGATTTGGAGTTCCAAATCGGTGTGCAAATATAGGGTGATTTATCCGCTTTTGCAAATAATTTCTAAAAAATCTTTCAAAAAAAACACTTTCCCATCCACCACATTAATAAAAATACGCTCGCTACATATTAATAGCGAGCGCATTAGGTCTAAAAATCACCCCAACAAATGAATTACTTCTTTTTCTTAAGCAAATTCAATTTTGGCAACGTCAAAGACTTCTTACCCTTCTCTGGAGAGATATTTACCACAATATCGGCAGTCTGTCCCGCTTTGAGTTCCAAAACAAAACCTACCCTACTCACGCCCTCATCCTTAATCTCATAGGGCTTATATGCGTGCTCTGACCATACCTTAGCCTCGGCAGGGAGTTTCGAACGTAGCTTCAAATATACACTCTTACCATCCTGAGTAAGCATTATCATATTTGGAGAAACGATCTCCGCCTCGGCACGTGTCGCAATTTTCCACTCTACGAAAGTTGGCTCCGCACCCGCCTCAACATGATCCACAATAGTTAGATAGTCATTCTTATCCAACTCGGCACGGCGGGTAACCTTTTGAGCCTGTCCCTTAAAGGTAGGTGTAAGATCCAACTCTACATACTTCATCTTTGAAGTCTCATCGTGAGCAGTAATCTCAGCTATACCCTCGACATTGTGATTCTTGCCATTAAAGGTCAGCACATTGTGCGACTGCGCTCCGATACGGAAAATATCCCATCGGCCACTCTCCTGCTTTAGATTCCACAAATCTACACCAGCCTGCTCCAGACGATTATAGTCGTGCTTACCCAAGTCGATAGCCCAACGTACACCACCCCACTCATAGACAAACGAGCCTGCATCCATATGTGCATGATTTGTCGAAGCGTGACCGCCCTTGATGGCGAAATATGTATCATCATTGGACTCCCATCCGCTACGATATACATACACAGGCACCTCGCCACGACCTACCCAAACCTTCTGCTTTGGCAAGGTCAACTTATCGAAGTTGAGCGATGAGCCAAAAATCATATATATAGGCAAGAGTCTATCCTCGGGGATACGTCCCTGCTTGACCATCATCTCGTCAGTTGCCACCAAACCACTATTCTTACTCTGACGGGCAAACCAATACTTAGAAGGCATACATGCCGCGCCTACGCCCGAATCAGCAAAGTTGTAACACATACCAGATGGTGCGACCATATATGTCATAAACTCGGCACTACGCATAAAGCTCTGCTGGGCAGCGATACCCGCATCAGTACCCAATGCCGACTGCAGGGCTGCCACCAACATCACCTCGAAGCTGGTGCCGTAGTTCCAATAACTATAACCTTCGGGATATACTCCATCGGGATTATATATCTTTTGAGCAATAGGATTCGACTCTAGACACTTTGCAATCAACGCTTTACAATACTCAGGCGAACGCTCCATAGTAGCCAAAGCGCCATATACCAGGCCTGCGTTGCAGACTTGATTCCAATTGTTTTCTGCCTTAAAAAACCAAGTATGGCTTTCATTCTCTGCAGCCTTCAGGCCCTTCTCATAAATAGCCGTACCAATAATACTGCGCGAGTGTCGTGAAAGGTATCCATTGAGCCAATCATAGCCAATAGCCATAGCCATAGTCATCTCTGCCGCATCCAAAAAATGAGTTGGATTCCAATCCTCAAACTCACTCACCGCCAACATCTCCTTCTCGGCACGAGCCGCATAACGCTGATCTTCGGTCATGACATAGGAGTATGAGAGATAAAAGATGCGCTTCAAAGCCTCTTGAGCTGCATACAATCTTATACCTGTCAACTCTCGCTCAACAGGCTCTGTTGCCAGATAACTCTCTGCCTTAGCCAAAATTTTGTCATGCACAGCTGCAGCATTAGCCGAACGCGCACGAAAATCCTTCATCGCACCAACATTACCTGCTGTCAAGAGCAGACGTGGATGTTTCGATAGTTTATCGTAATCTATATTTTGCCCAATGGCAGGTACTGCGCTTACAAAAAAGAACAAAAGTGCAGTTACAAATAAATTTTTCATAATAATTTTCGGTTTCGGCTTCAAAATTAGAAATAATTTTGCAAACTTCGCATCATCTTTGGCAGAGAATTCCGCCTAAGGCAGAAAACTCCTTACAAGAGTGACAAAATGTCAGCCAAAGAGCCATGATATGACAAAATTTTATGCCACCTAAGGTTTGGCACACCTGTTGCTCATATTATAGGCGTTGCTTCGAAGTCCGACTAAGACTCCGAAACAAAAACCAAACAGAAAACAATAAACTAATATAAAACTTAATTAAACTATGACAATTAAACCACTTTCAGACCGCGTATTGGTATTGCCAAATGCGGCAGAGGAGAAGACCGCAGGCGGTCTGTTCATTCCAGACACAGCAAAGGAGAAGCCACTCATGGGTAAGGTTATCGCAGTAGGCCCAGGCACATCAGAGGTTAAGATGGAGGTAAAGGAGGGCGATCAGGTTCTCTACGGTAAGTATGCTGGCACTGAGATCAATGTTGACGGCGTGGACTACCTCATCATGAAGCAGAGCGATATTTTGGCTATCTGCTAATTTTATACAACTTTTTAAAACGTAAAAGAAATGGCAAAGGAGATTAAATATAATGTAGAGGCTCGCGAGCTTTTGAAGGAGGGCGTTGATGCACTTAGCAACGCTGTGAAGGTTACACTCGGTCCTAAGGGTCGTAACGTGATTATCGACAAGAAGTTTGGTGCGCCACACATCACCAAGGATGGTGTCACAGTAGCTAAGGAGATCGAGTTGGAGGATCCATTTGCAAATATGGGTGCTCAGATGGTTAAGGAGGTTGCCTCGAAGACCAATGATGATGCTGGTGATGGTACAACTACTGCCACTGTATTGGCTCAGGCTTTGATTGGCGTAGGTTTGAAGAACGTTACTGCAGGTGCAAACCCAATGGATCTTAAGCGCGGTATCGACAAGGCTGTAGGCGTAGTAGTAGAGGAGCTCAAGAAGCTCTCTCAGGAGGTTGGTAGCGACATCTCTAAGATCGAGCAGGTAGCTACTATCTCTGCCAACAACGATAACAACATCGGTAAGCTCATCGCTGAGGCTATGGCTAAGGTGAACAACGAGGGTGTTATCACAGTCGAGGAGGCTAAGGGTACTGAGACTCATGTTGACGTAGTTGAGGGTATGCAGTTCGACCGCGGTTATATCTCGGCTTACTTCATGACCGACACAGAGAAGATGACTGCTGAGTTGGAGAAGCCACTCATCCTCATTACAGATAAGAAGATCTCTACAATGAAGGAGATCATGGGCGTATTGGAACCAGTAGCTCAGAACGGCCACTCACTTTTGATTATCGCCGAGGATGTTGACGGCGAGGCTTTGTCTGCACTTGTAATGAACAAGTTGCGTGGTGCTTTGAAGGTAACAGCTTGCAAGGCTCCAGGTTTCGGTGACCGCCGCAAGGATATGTTGGAGGATATCGCAATCCTCACAGGTGGTACAGTAATCTCTGCTGACAAGGGTATGCGTTTGGAGGATGCCACAATCGAGATGCTTGGTCACGCCGAGAAGGTTTCAATGAACAAGGAGACTACAGTTATCGTTGATGGTGCTGGCGAGAAGGAGGCTATCGCTACACGTATCGCTCAGTTGCGCGCTGGTATCGAGTCAGCTAAGTCAGACTACGATCGTGAGAAGTTGCAGGAGCGTTTGGCTAAGCTCTCAGGCGGTGTTGCTGTACTTTACGTAGGTGCTGCTACCGAGGTAGAGATGAAGGAGAAGAAGGATCGCGTTGACGATGCTTTGGCTGCTACACGTGCTGCTGTTGAGGAGGGTATCGTTCCTGGTGGTGGCGTTGCTTATATCCGCGCAGTTGCAGCA
>JAFOZN010000066.1 GCA_017391185.1 Alistipes sp.
AGAGGAGTTTGAATCAATCCTCGATCTCTTCGCCCGCCAAGGCATGGCGCGAGAGTATCAGATAGCCAAGATGTTAAGAAGTAGCCACGCTCAATTATTTGACCTAAGGCGCATGATGGGGATAAAATGCATAGAAGAGTCAGCCTCCGCCACAGAACTTGACGAAGAGGGTGGACTTTGGGGTTATCGCAACGATATAGGTTGGGTGGTAGCACCAATCTATGACATGGGATTTGAGCCTATGGATGGTGTGGCGTTGGTCAGATTAGGCGAATATTATCACTTCATCGGCTTGGATGGACGAATCCTAAAATCATTCCCCGCGAGCGTAAAAATCAAACCTCAGAGTCAAGGACGCGCACTAATACGCACCAGCGAGGGCGAGGAGCAAATAATCAATCTCAAGGAGTTGGTAAAATCTGAATAAAAGAGTATCTTTGTCATTGGATAAGAGTTAGATATTACCAAGCCAAACACCCGAAGATGTATCCACAAGAGATTACACGCCGTCACCGCACAGCATTCATCATTGCACTCGATCAATCGACATCGATGCAGGAAGAGGTGCGCTTTGGTCATCTGAAGATGAGCAAGGCCGAGGCGGTAGCATATACAGCAAACATCTTGATTACGGAGCTTATCGACCGTTCGCGCCGTAAGGATGGCGTGCGCAACTACTATGACATTGCGGTGGTGGGCTATTCTGATGATGAGGTGAGAATGCTACTCTCTGAGGATGGTTTTGTCTCGGTAAAGAGTCTTGCAGAGCGCATCCCAGAGGCTGTGACCATATCTTTTGAGGAGTCGATGCCCGACAAGACAACGGCTCTTGTCAAACATCACATCCACCCGTGGATAGAGCCTAAGGCTGAGGGTAATACCCCGATGTATGAGGCATTGCTACGCATCCGCGAGATGGTCGAGGAGTGGTGCGAGCAGGAGCAGAACAGGCAGAGTTTCCCACCCATAGTCTTCAACATTACCGATGGCGAGGCTTCGGATTGTGATGACAATGAACTGCGCTATGCAGCCGACATGTTGCGCCGCACGGGGACCGAGGATGGCCATACGCTATTGATAAACATCCATCTCTCGACAGATCTTTCACTCCCTTCGATGATATTCCCGATGGCCGAGGAGCTTCTCTCGGCAAATCGTTATGCGCGACTCTTGGCAGAGTGTTCGAGCCTAATGCCTGAGAGTTTCAATGCTGAGATAGGGGAGTTGAAAATCTCTGCCTCAACACCACCCTATCGAGCTATGGGTTACAACGCCTCGGTAATAGAACTCTTGTCGATTATAAATATCGGCTCACGCAGTATAACCAACATGGAGTAATGGCAACAACAATACAATCCCTAAGAAGGGCTCTCGATGAGCCACAAAGCCATTTCGCAACTCTCGGCAAGCTAAAATGCAGTGGGAGTTGCATCGTGCGCTCCACACATTTTGCCGAAGTGGAGATAGAGTGGCAGGATGAGTCTTGGCTCTTGCTGATGCCACTTAATTCACACGCCATGCGCCGATTGGAGCGTTTCTTGCCCAAGAGATTACATCTCTCTTCGGAGATTATACCACATATACTCATCCTAAAAGATGAGATGCTTTGCGAGTGCGCAGCTGGGCAACACAGATGTGATATTGTATTGGAGAAATTGCCTAAGGCCCTGGTCCTAAAGGATGCCATAGCCTCACTCTCAAGCCCCTCTGAGGCACATGAGATAATCTCCTCAATAGAGACTCTGGAAGAGGAGTTAAAGCTTCTTGGCGTCTCTCACAATAACCTTTGCGTAGATAATTTACGCCTAAGCTCAGACAATAAACTCTACCCCATACGTTGGTATTATGCCACAACAGACAATGCTGGCGACAGAGATACATTAAAGGCCCTGAAAGAGTTGGTCCTTGAGCAGACACAGAGCATGGAGCTTCACGACAAGTGTGCTTCATACTCAACACCACCGCTTGAGGCTACTCACTACAAAGACTTCCGTCTGCTGCACGAAGGATTACTCGCCTTTGAGACCGAAGAGGGTTGGGGATTTATGGACGCTGAGCGCAGAGTCATCATCGAGCCACAATATCTATGGGTCAATGATTTTAGAGAGGGACGCGCCGAGGTGCAGACACCCCAAGGAATGGGGCTTATCGACAAAGAGGGCAGAAGCATAATCCCTGCCCGTTATGAGATTGTCGATTACAACCACCTAAGTGGGAACACCGAGGTTTGCCACAATGGAGAGTGGGCACTTTTTGACTATCAAGGTGTGATTATCACTCCTTGGGGAGAGTACGAAATAGAGTTATAAACAATTAAAACTAAATAGATTATGGAAACAACAAAATGTCTTATCATAGGTAGTGGTCCAGCTGGATTCACAGCAGCTATCTACGCTTCGCGCGCCAACCTTGCGCCAATCCTTTATGAGGGTATCGAGCCTGGAGGTCAGCTCACAACAACAACCGAAATAGAGAATTTCCCTGGTTATCCAGAGGGTATCACAGGTACTGCCATGATGGCCGATCTGAAGAAGCAGGCTCAGCGTTTCGGCGCAGATGTTCGCTTCGGCATAGTGACTGCTATCGACTTCGATGTACGTCCATTTGTGGTGACAATCGATGGCGAGAAGCAGATCCAGGCCGACACCTTGATCGTAGCAACAGGTGCTTCGGCTAAGTATTTGGGTTTGGAGTCTGAGGCTAAGTTTAGAGGCATGGGAGTAAGTGCTTGTGCTACTTGTGACGGATTCTTCTACCGCAAGCAGGATGTTGCCGTTGTAGGTGGTGGTGACACAGCTTGTGAGGAGGCTACATATCTGGCCTCTATCTGCCGTCAAGTATATCTTATCGTGCGCAAACCTTTCTTGCGTGCTTCGAAGGCGATGCAGGAGAGAGTATTCAACACACCAAACATCAAGGTG
>JAFOZN010000067.1 GCA_017391185.1 Alistipes sp.
ATAACGCTCAAGCGGCACAGAGTAGTAACCCACCTTAGCAACCTCCTTCGAGCGGTCTGCCTTTGACCACATACCACTTGCGTAATCCTCACCATCACCACGAGCATAAGTCACCGAACCGACAACAGGCATCAACGTAATATCAAACAGATCACCGATACCTGTACCCGAAAGGTGGGTGTGCGAAAATCCGATAACACTCACATCGCTGGCATGGTAACCTGAACACCAGTCCCAATCTTGAGGGATACTGGTAGGACCCACCTGCACCATACCGAAAGGCACATTTGCACCTACAAATACATGACCATGATCGCCCGTACCAATTTTAGGATCTACATATTGGCTGAGCTTAGGAGATGTTGCGCAAGAGGTAACCAAAGCCAACACCACTACGAAAAACAGGTTTCTTAATCGCATATATTTTAAGTTTTGATTTTATACTTTAGGCAAAAGTACCACTATTTTCATAAATATGAGGTGATTATAGCATTTTTTCACTATATTTACTCGATTAAACCTCACAAAATGATGAAGAAACAGATATTTCAATCACTATTTGTGGCTATCGCTCTCTTTGGGTTGATAGCCTGTGACACCCATTTCATCTCCGACCCAAAGCTCCGAGAGCAGATTCACTCAGAGTGGAGTCAGCGTAAAGAGATTTTCACCCATGGCAATACTTTCTCTATCTTCGAAGAGCAACTATCCCCAGAGGAGAGAGAGGCTATGGAGTTTTTATACAGTTCGATGCCTTCGGCAGACTTGGCTGATTACGATGGAGAGTATTTCTTACAGAATGTACGCTTCTCGCTCAAGGCTCGCCAAGAGATGGCTTGGGGCAAGAGTATCCCAGAGGATGTATTCCGTCACTTTGTTCTGCCCATCAGAGTCAACAACGAGAGGATGGATGACTTCCGCATGACATATTATGATGAGCTCAAAGAGCGTGTCAAGGGCCTCTCGCTACATGATGCAGCACTTGAGGTAAACCACTGGTGTCACGAGAAGGTTACATACATCCCATCCGATGCCCGCACCTCATCGCCTATGGCGACAATACGCAATGCCGAAGGCCGATGTGGCGAGGAGTCAACATTCACAGTCTCGGCTATGCGAGCTATCGGCATCCCAGCACGTCAGGTCTATACACCACGTTGGGCTCACACCGATAGTAACCACGCATGGGTAGAGGTATGGATTGATGGTAATTGGGAGTTTTTAGGGGCCTGCGAACCAGAGCCAGAGCTCAACGTGGCTTGGTTCAACCAGCCTGCCACACGTGCTCTTTTGATGCACACACGCGTCAGAGGAGATTACCATGGCAAGGAGGATGTAATCCAACGCACAAACTGTTTTACCGAGATCAACGTGATAGACAACTACGCTCCTGTTCGCAAAACGGTGGTAAAAGTCGTTGACTCAGAGGGGAAAGCCGTAGAGGGAGCCTTGGTGGAGTATAAAATTTTCAACTATGGCGAGTTCTACTCGGTAGTCAAACTAAACACCGACTCCAAGGGCGAGACCTCGATTCATAGTGGATTGGGCGATATGCTTGTGTGGGCTTCTCTCAATGGCCGTTTCGGATTGGGGAAACTCTCTGGTGAGTCTCTTACCATAGACCTAAAATACAAGGATGGCGATATATTCTCATTCACCGAAGATGTCATTCCTCCTCCACAGGGTGATCTACCCGTAAAACTCAGCGAGGAGCAGGTAGCTCAGAACAAGTTGCGCCTCGCGCACGAGGACTCTATCCGTTTGGCGTACATCTCCACATTCGCCACCGCAGAGCGTCTCAAGGAGTACTCGCCACGTGAGCAACGTCTTATGATCGGTGCAAGAGGTAATTGGCAGACCATCAAGGCCTTCATAGACTCCAACAAGGGTAAGGAGCGTGAGCGTGCTTTGGCTCTGTTGGAGAACATTTCGGCCAAAGACCTACATGACACGGAGCTTGATATCCTCAACGATGCATTGAACTCTACTCGCCAAGCCGAGTTGGATGAGATCTATTGCCGATACATCCTCTCGCCACGCATTGCACAGGAGTTCCTCCAGCCATACCGCAATCAGATTCGCGAGACGCTGAGCAAGGAGATTGGCACAAAAGAGCCTTCGACTCTGCATATCATTGCTTGGTGTGTCGAGAATATCACCTTGTGCGATGAGTACAACCCAATCGCTTTGCAGACCACTCCTGCGGGTGTGTTGCGCCTGCGTGCAGCAGATTCAGCTTCGAGAGATCGTTTCTTTGTGGCGGCTTGTCGCTCATTCCATATCGCAGCACGCCTTAATCCTCAAGACCAACGTCCAGAGTATCACAATGGCCGAGAGTGGGTGAAGGTAGAGATCGGTAGCAAGGTGGCGGAGAGCGTTTCCAACAAGGGGAAACTCGTTTTACGCTACGATCCGACAAAGGTGCCAACCATACCTAAGCCCAAGTATTCGAGCCACTACACCATCTCTCGCATCGAGGATGGAGTATGTCAGACAATACGTTTCGACAAGGATCTATCGGTAGATATGGGCAGTGGAGCTTCGGATCTTCTGGCAAGCGAGGTAGAGTTAGATGAGGGTTATTATATACTCTCGACAGGCAACCGCATGGCAAATGGTAGCATTCTCTCTCACAACACCACATTCCGTATCGAAAAGGGCAAGCAGACTCATCTTGAGCTAATCATCCGCCCTGCCGAGGATCAGATAGGCGTTATCGGAGGAATGGATGCCGAGAAGTTATATCTTCCTGAGGGTGAAAAGGCTGAGCGCTCACTACTCTCCACTACGGGACGTGGCTACTTCATAGTAGCGGTGATGGGCACTACGGATGAGCCTACCAACCATGCTATGCGAGGTATCGGCTCGATAAGCGAGGATCTCAACAAGTGGGCTCGCCCAATCATCATACTCTCGCGTTCGAAGGAGGATGCCGAGAAGCTCAACCGCGAGCCTTTGGCCGCACTCAAGCCATATTACGGAATAGATATAAATGAAAAAGTTGGTCAGATGCTTTGTGCGGGGTGCAACTCTACATCCAACCAACTCCCTATCATTGCCATCTGCGACACATTTGGCAGAGTGGTCTATTTCTCACAAGGCTACAACACCTCGATAGGCGAACAACTAAAGTACGTCATTCACAAGCTCTGATATGATCTCATATT
Source organism: Alistipes sp. (assembly GCA_017391185.1). Classification (GTDB taxonomy): domain Bacteria; phylum Bacteroidota; class Bacteroidia; order Bacteroidales; family Rikenellaceae; genus Alistipes. The sequence continues at coordinate 3,168 of JAFOZN010000067.1, forward strand.
GAGAGCGTCTGAGCATACCCATACCGCAAGCATCAGCCGCGAAGCTCAACTTCTTGGTGGCAAAGGCTTGGTCGGGGACATTGGCAGCAGCTGTGGAGTGAAACTCTGTGGCTGCTGTCATCTTTTCGATCCACGCTATATTATTGGGACGAATACCAGCTCCAGGCATGATGATGATGCGCCCTGCTGCCTGCTCCACCAACTCGGCAATATGCTTTACACCCTGCTCAGCATCCTGCTCCATACCTGAAGTGAGCAGACGATCACAACCCAGAGATATAATATCTTCCAACGCCCTCTCGCAATCGCTACATACATCAAAAGCACGATGGAAGGTAACAGACATACCTTGCGCCACAGCCTTCATCCTACGACAAGCCTCTATATCTATATTCCCTTCGGCGGTCAATGCTCCGATAACCACACCATCGACTCCCACCTCACGGCAAAACTCAATATCGCGACACATGGCATCAATCTCCTCTTCGTTATAACAGAATCCGCCCTCGCGCACACGAATCAGGACATTGACTTTGATGGTCTTAACAGCCTCTACCACCGAGCGAATAACTCCATAACTCGGCGTAAGGCCTCCCAAAGCCAAAGCACTACACAACTCCACTCGATAAGCTCCCGCTCGCTCGGCCTCAAGCACCTCCTCAAGCGAAGAGCAACAAATCTCTATTTTACGCATATTATTTATATTACAATCTTTATCTATTTTTGACCGCAAGTATGGCATCTGCTACTACTTCACCCGATACATCACCCTTGTTACTAAACTCCACATAGTTTTCCTGACCAGCCTTCAATTCATAATTGCCTATTTCAACCCACATACCAGAGGTCTGTCCAAGAATTTTCACATTGTCGGAATCCACAACAACCTCTTTGCGCTCTCCACCACTCACTACATCAAGATACATCTTACGAGATGATGCATTTCTTCTAATGTGGTAAGTATATAGCCTATATTGACCGCTATCCTTGACCTTTAGATTATATCTCAAACGCTCGACTTTACTACTTGGCTTGAGAACATAATATGATCGTCCATAACCGTTTGCAGCAACCACTCTCTTCCATGCACTATCCCCATCGGTTATCACATCCACATCATCAAGAATAATATCTGGAGTCGAGCCATCAAGTAATGGATCTTCTTCATACATACGTTGTATCGCTGCAACATCTACCTGCTGCACTTTTATATTGTTATCTATGGCCAAACACGCAGCTTTAGCGGCACTTTGTCCCAAAAGCATAAAGACTGGTTCCATACGTATTGAACCATAGGCAATATGGCTTGCTGAAAGACATACTGGGACCAATAGATTATCACACTCTTCACGCTTGGGCGTAATGGAACGATATGAAATTGGGTAAGGGTGACCGCCCCAAACTTCAACATTACCCTCATTTTTAACCATCGCGCGACCATCTTTATGGATAACTACACGCTGGCAATTATGCGAATCCATGTTATACGCTGCCATTCCTACTCCATCATCAACTACACTCCGACTCTCACAATCAGCTTGAGTAGCAACATACTCTCCCACCATACGGCGAGACTCTCTAATATAGAGCTGGGGAGTCCAATTCCCATACTCAACATACTCATCCTTAGGTAGTCCCATGCTGAGCATCTGTTCCCGAATAGGCTGAGCAACACGCTCGTCATGTCCCAAAAACCACAACAATCCCAAAGTATAACTCTTATGCGCCTGAATAATATCCTCTCGCTCGGAGTATGAAGCCTCTGGATAGTTGTGATTCATACCAATCATATCACTCGAAAAACCGCCACGATTATTGATATCTGTCTTATTGTTAGGCATCGGACTAATTATAAAATAGTCGGCCAATTTCTCAGAAGGTTTCGCTTTCATTAGCCTAAGCAATAACTCATATTTGGTAGAATCATAATCTTTTGGACGCGAAATAGGGATTTGATTATGCTTATCAGATGTCAGACAGATACGATAATTGTATGCTTGCACTTTATCATCGCCACTACCCTCTTTCTGCAACTCCTCATCTGAGATTCCCCACAACAAACCACTCGAAGCATCGCCCTCTACCACATAAGGATCTACCCCATCTGGGAATTGATGTCCATCGAGCATATGCACACCATTCCATGTCTCACCATATTGTGAATTAGGCTCTCGACCAACTACATACTCTACACCACTACGAGCCATCAAGTCGCCTTCGTACGAACAATCAATATATATCTTGGCCTTAACCTCTGCTCTACCCATGAATCCATCTTGCGTTTCGAGTCGAATTTTCTCAATCGTCTCGCAATTTTTGTTTAGCGAAAGTATCCTATGACCATACAATACATCGATTTTACCGCGCTCGATATACTCCTTAAAGACCTGTTCTGCAACTTTGGGTTCAAAAACCCAATTCTCAAGTGAATTATAATAACTTCCAACCCTACGATAAAAATCCAACGAGAGTCCTTTGACTACCTGCTTATTGCCTATATCAGTCTGTCCCAAACCTCCAGAAGACATGCCGCCAAGACGATAGCCCGGCTCAATAAGCACTACACTTTTCCCCTGTTGAGCAACGGCATAAGCTGCAATCACTCCCGATGATGTACCGCCATATATACATACATCATACTCATACTTTGAAGTAGAGCAACCCTCAATAAATAAAATTGCGGTCAGAACATAAAATAAAATAAGTCTCTTCATAATCAGGCTTTAAATGTATTTCTTTCTACAAAGATAACCTTTTTTATGCCATAACGATTTCTTATTTTACTTTTTTTCATCGCCAAAAAGGTAAAGACAGCTCTTTTTTCCATTTTTTCAAATTGCGTTTAAAATTTCTTTTTATCTTTGTATTATGGCAAATTATCTGGATAATAATGTGAAATACGTAGCAGGTGTCGGTGAGGCGCGTGCCAAACTTCTGGAGAAGGAGTTGGGCATACTCTCTATTGGCGATCTGCTGAGTCACTATCCATTTCGCTATATTGACCGTAGCAGAATCTACTCCATCGCCGAGCTCAACGAGAATATGGACACCTCGCTGGTGCAGATTCGCGCTCGTATCACAGGCATCGCCTATTCGGGCACAGGGCGCAAGCAGCGTTTTTCGGCCTTCGTTTCCGATGCTACGGGTTCTGCCGAGTTGCTTTGGTTTCAAGGCGTAAAATGGATCGAGAAGAAGATCGAGGTCGGCAGAGAGTATCTTATCTTCGGACGCCCATCCTTCTATCGCGGAGAGGTATCGATGGTACACCCTGAGCTTGACTTGGTAGAGAAAGCCTTGAGCCAGAAGGCTGTCAGCGCTATGCAAGGAATCTACCCTTCGACCGAGAAGATCGCCTCTTCGTTCGGAACCAAAGGCTTCTATAAGATTATCTGCAATGCTTGGAGCATAGCCCAAGACCATATATATGAATATATGCCCGCTTCGGTGATGCAACGCTACTCGCTCATGCCACTCAAGGAGGCTATTTTCAACATACACTTCCCACAATCGGCCGAGAAACTCAAGCAGGCTCAACGCCGTTTAAAGTTCGATGAGTTTTTGGGGTTGCAACTCTCCATACAGTCTTTACGATCTGATCGCATGAGCAAGAACAATGGATTTGTATTTAGCCGTGTGGGCGATAATTTCAACTCCTTCTACAACGAGCGATTGCCATTCCAGCTCACCTCGGCTCAGAAGCGTGTCATCAAGGAGATTCGCCAAGATACGGTTTCGGGCTATCAGATGAATCGACTCTTACAGGGAGATGTAGGTAGCGGCAAGACTATGGTTGCCCTGATGTCTATGCTTTTGGCCGTTGACAACGGATTCCAAGCCTGCATGATGGCCCCTACCGAGATTCTTGCACGCCAGCACTATGCTACCATCTCGCGCCTGACAGATGGGATGAATCTCAGGGTGGCAATTCTCACTGGCTCATCAAAGGCTGCCGAGAGACGTACCGCTTTGGAGGGGATAGCTTCGGGTGAGGTGGATATCTTGATAGGTACGCACGCCTTGATCGAGGATAGAGTGCAGTTCTCCAACTTGGGATATGTCGTAATTGATGAGCAACATCGCTTCGGCGTGGAGCAACGAGCAAGGCTCTGGACAAAGAATCAACAACCGCCACATATTCTGGTGATGACCGCTACACCAATACCTCGCACTTTGGCAATGACGCTATATGGAGATTTGGATGTTTCCGTAATTGATGAGCTTCCACCAGGGCGTAAACCTATCCGCACATACCACTACACAGATTCGGCACGATTGAAGCTGTGGGGATTTCTGCGCCGACAGATTGCCTTAAAACGACAGGTATATGTTGTCTATCCGCTTATCAAGGAGTCTGAGTCGATGGATTACAAGGATCTCGAAGATGGTTTCGAGTCTATAACCCGTGATTTCCCTGCTCCAGAATATCGCGTGACGGTGTGTCATGGCAAGATGAAACCTCAGGACAAAGAGGAGTCGATGCGCCAATTCAAGGAGCATGAAGCAGATATATTGGTGGCGACCTCAGTCATCGAGGTGGGAGTAGATGTGCCCAACGCTACGGTGATGGTCATCGAATCGGCAGAGCGTTTCGGCCTCTCACAATTACATCAGTTGCGAGGAAGAGTTGGTCGTGGCGCAGAGGAGTCATTCTGTATCTTGATGTCGGGGGAGAAACTATCTCGCG
>JAFOZN010000068.1 GCA_017391185.1 Alistipes sp.
CCCGACTTCAACTCAACAAGTGTAGAGTTATCGCCCTTAGCATGATCAGGCCAGTTGTAGCTGATTAGAGGTCGATCCTCATCATCTCCATCTGCATCGGATTCTGAGGTAAATGTACATACTACCAGCGCATAAGTACCATCGGTAAACTTAATCAAAATTCCAGCTTGATAATTGTCATTAATTATTGAATTTGCAGCATCAGAAGCCGTAATATCCATGATTATCTTAAAACCATCATCAACAACTTGAGTCTTAACCCAAGAATCTTCCAAATCGGTAGCCACCCAATCACCATTTTGATTACCACAATAATAGCTAAAAGAATCGACTTCTTTTGATGTAGTATACAATGATGCATCATTATCTGCTGATGCTGAATAGATCAAGTTATAGATCTCAGTAGGTTTAACTCCAGTTGGCATCTCCCATGTAAGCCAATGAGTCTTGATAGTAGAAAGCGTAGCATGCTCTCCAAGTGAAGTAGCTGAGAAGAGATCGGAACTTACCAAAGCAGCAGCCTCCTGCTTGATGGTAGTTGCCAAATACTCATCATATTTAGCCTCAAGTTTACCAGTAGGAACACCACCCGCCATCACGAAGAAGCTCTTGGCATCTTTAACCTCAACGCTCGATGGCACAATATATAAATAGGCCTCACGAGCAACACCCTCATTGACGGCAACAGCAATATCAAGATTGCGCGACTGAACCATCTCATCGCCATCCCAATCGCCAAATGTAGTAGTAATCCACTCTGGATTCTGTTCAACGACAGATTTACCGCCATCAACGCCAAGACTTACAAGCCAAATCTGAACGCCATTCTTTGTTGAGCGGATATTTGCACGTGCAAAATTCACAGGATTCTCATCACGGGTAGTAACACCATCTACATCAAAGAGTGACTCCTTCTCTAAGCCCGATACTAAGAAGAATGAATCAATACCTGGGTATGAGAGATTAACACTTGAGATAACACGCTCTTCGCTCTTCGCTGCATCGACAAACTTAACCTCAGTAGAGAGTTTATCCTTAGGAAGATTTGTATTGTCGGCACGCAACTGAAGCTCATTGACACCTGCAACCAACTCAGCACCTACACTCAACCACTCAGCCATCACGAGATTCAATGGAAGATTTGACTCAACCTTCAGACGAGCATCAGCCCACGCATTCTCCAAAGGCCAAATCATAGGCACCTCAGATGAAACAACATCAGATGAGTATGATACAACAAACTCACTCTCACCCTCTGGCAAAAGATACTCACCATCCTCCACCATTGCAGGATAGATCTTCACCTTTGGAGTAAGTTCCTCTGCAGAGATTGTGAGCTTGAGAGTAGAGATAGCCTTTGATTTTGCGATATCTATAATCTTCAACTCTCCCTCAACGCCACCTTCGTTAGGCAACTTTGAGTAATCTACATCCAAACGAACTACGCTCTCGCCAACCTCCTGATCTTCGATAGGCTTAATCCACTCTGGAGCCTCGATATTCCACTTAAAGTTGGTAACGACCTTGAACAGAGCATCAATCTCCGTGATATTTGCCGCATTTACACGCATCGCATGACCAGCATCTGATACCTGATCAGCAGAGAACTCATAATCATTCTCGCCCTTGACAATATACTCACCATCGGCAATTACCGCAGGATAGATCTCAGCGTTCTTGGCAATAGCCTGAGAATCAATAGAGATCTTAACAATCTTGATAGAAGC
>JAFOZN010000069.1 GCA_017391185.1 Alistipes sp.
ATTACGAACTGGTCGATAAGCTCCTGAGCGAAAGTCTCATCAATGTTACCCTTAGCCAAATCGTACTCGATGTAGATATCGAGGAACGAAGATACGTTACCGAGTGACATTGCTGCACCATCCTGCTCCTTAACCGCTGCCAAGTAAGCCATATAAACCCACTGTACAGCCTCCTGAGCTGAGTGTGCTGGACGGCTGAGATCCAAACCATAATACTCACCCATTGTGCGAATCTCCTTCAAAGCCTTGATCTGCTCTGAAATCTCCTCACGCAAACGGATACGAGCATCTGACATAGGACCTGTCAAATTATTGAAGTCCTCCATCTTAGCCTGAATCAAACGATCTGTACCGTAGAGTGCCAAACGGCGGTAGTCACCGATGATACGACCACGAGCGTAGTTATCTGGAAGACCTGTCAAGAAGCCCAACGAACGGAATGTACGAATCTCCTCTGTATAGACATCAAATACACCATCGTTGTGAGTCTTACGGTAGTGAGTGAAGATATCCTTAACCTTCTCATCTACATCTACGCCATTCTCCTTACAAGCGCGTGATACTACGTTGATACCACCAAAAGGCTTGATCGAACGCTTCAAAAGCTCGTCTGTCTGAAGACCTACGATAAGCTCCTGCTCCTTGTCGATGTAACCAGCCTTGTGAGATGTGATGGTTGATACTGTCTTGTTGTCCAATGAGCGTACACCACCATTGGCACGCTCCTCCTCGATTGCCTTCAAGCAGAGATCCCAAATGTGCTTGGTACGCTCTGTAGGACCTACGAGGAATGATGCGTCACCTGTGTAAGGAGTGATGTTAGTCTGCACGAAGCTTGTAACATTGATCTCCTTGCTCCAAAGACCATCGATAAAATTCTTGTACATTTCCATAACTTATCCTAATTAAATTATTACTTTCCCTATTTCGAGCGCAAAGATAGCTCTTTTAGAACTAATATTTATACTATATGGTATAAATCTATGTTATGCTTTTATTAAGTTTTCTTATAAACTATCTAAAATAGATTCTCGCTTATAAAATTTAAGCTACTTAATTTTGTAACGATATACATTTGTCTGGCGGGGTTCAAAACCAACTTTTTGATAGAGTTGATTGGCCTCAATGCGCGAAGGACGCGAGGTAAGCATCACCGAGCATGGAGAGAGCTCTTGAGCCTGAGACAAAGCGTGCTCGATGAGCCTACGCCCAAGCCCCAAACCTCTATAGGCGGAATCGACCACAACATCCTCCACCCATGCTTTGCATCCCGTAGGGGCATAATAATGGCATAAAGTGAGCATTCCCACAGGCACTCCATCCACGCTGATTATGTATAATTGGCTACTTTCTGAGTCCAACAAACGCTCTAAATCGGACTCCTGCATGGGATGAAAATCAGAGGTTAATTGGCTCAGCATCCGATTAACAAATTCCACCAACCACGGCTCTACACTTTGAGGCGAAAAGATCTCGATTGCGGCCATCTCGCCTACAATTTAATTGGTTGGAAACCACGACCATACACACTCATCACCGAACCTACGGTAATAAAAGCATCGGGATCTAACTGACGTACAAATTTCATCACTGTGGGGGTCTCACGGTTATTGCAGACAACCATAATCATCTTGGTTTGGTTGTGAGTATATCCGCCCTCAGCCTCCAAAAGCGTAACGCCACGTCCAAGCTCCGAATTGAGCAGTCGCGTAATCTCGCGATACTCAGGCGAGATGATAAATACCTGACTTGATTGTTTGTTACCTGCCAAAATCATATCCACCGTATAACCAAAAACCAAAGTCATGATGTAACCATAGATGGCAGCATCGATGGTAAAGCCAACGGTGAGGGATGATGCAATGATAAGAAGATCGAGCACAAAAATTACTCTTCCGTAACTAATCGAGCGGAACTTATTGATAATCATCGCCATGATATCTGTTCCTCCTGCCGATCCACCTTGCATAAGAGTCAGTGCAGTACCGAAGCCTGTAATCACACCACCGACAATCATCGAAAGCAGACGATCGATATGCAAGAAATCATCCGCTGGAATAATCCCTTGCCAGACATTCATCGACAGGGATAAAACCAAGATACAATATATAGTCTTAATTCCAAAATTCCAACCTAAGATAAATCCCGCAGCAATGAGCAACACTACGTTGATAAAGAGTACGATAGTACCAATTTTGATATCTATGCCCGCATAGTTTTCAAGCGCAGTACTAATCACAATAGCAAGTCCCGAAGCGGCTCCACTCGTACTCTTGGCTGGCAAGACACAGCCGATCCAACCAAACGAGTAGATACACATACCCAAGGTCATAAGAACATACTCTTTTAGAAGCGTTATGATGCGCGCACTCTTTGTTTTTTTGATAGACGACATATTTTAAAAACTTTTTTGAATACAAAATATTAATTGAAAGTGTGAAATTAATACAATTTTAGTAAAAGTCTGCCCTTTTGTTTGATTTTTTGACTATAATCAGCAAACAAACGCCCTGAACAGAAAATTGTTTGAGAAATTTATACATAAAGTATAATTATTTCGCCCTAAAGACTCCTCTACATTACATATCTATTTATATCTTTGCAATCTCCAAAAAACATATTCCGTAGCAACAAAAAATAGCTGATTTGGTCAATATGTACGATATTTGCGAACAAAACTCGAAAACTTGAAAACTTTTTTTGTTTTTCAGTTTTCTGTGACTATATTTGCAACGTGAAAAAGTATAAACAATGACACAAAAGCAAAAAGTCGTAGCACACGTTTCTCAGATGATCATATCGCTGGGCGTAAAATCGGTACGCATGGATGACGTGGCAACCGAGATGGGTATGTCAAAAAGAACGCTCTATGAGATGTTCGGCGACAAAGAAGAGTTACTATATCAAAGTATTGTGCACTCGGTCGAGGAGCGACAAAAGGCTCTTTCGGAGAAGACCAAATGTTGTAACAATATGTTGGAGGTAATGCTTATAAGTGTCAAGGAGATTTGTGGTATGAAATTCAACAATGATGTTGAACACCGACTCATCACAAATCTGAGCAAGTTCTATCCTAATGTTTTGGAAAAACTGCAACGCTTTCACGCCGAGATGGGTTACCGATGTTTGAAGTATGCACTCGACAAGTGCCATTCAGACGGACTGCTCGACCCCAACATCAATGTGGAGATAATGTCACGACTCTTCCTCTCGACTATGAGCATGTACATCAATACAGCCCATAACATTCCTCTACCCGAAGGCATAAGCCGCGAAGGAGCTTTCGAGATCATGACAGTTAACTTCCTTCGAGGCATATCCTCTATTAAAGGGTTGCAGGTGATAGACCAGATCTTGCAAAGAGATAATGCAGAAGCAAATTAACGGCTGATGAAGGTAGAGAAAAACAACTGATAAGAAAATATTAACAACACGGGAAATAAATTTTATTGAAGATTTTTATGAAACTCAAGAATCTCTTTTATGCGTTGGTGGCAATCGTATTTGCCACAACGGTGTCTGCTCAGACACAGGAGAGTGCCCCAACTCCAACCGATGGTCCATTGGTCATCACACTGGAGGAGGCATTGCAGATCGCTCTAAGCGAAAACCCCACGGTGAAGATCGCCGACAAGACTATC
>JAFOZN010000070.1 GCA_017391185.1 Alistipes sp.
ATTCATGGGTACGCCGGATATCGCGGCGACTTGTTTGAAGAAAATCATCGCCGACGGCTTTGAGGTTGTTGGCGTGTATACCCAGCCCGACCGTCCCAAGGGTCGGGGCATGAAGATGGTGTTTCCCCCTGTAAAGGATGTGGCCATCGCAAACAATATCCCTGTGTTTCAGCCGGAAAATTTCCGGGATGATGAAACTGTGGAGCAGCTGAAAGCTTTGCAGCCCGATGTGGTAGCGGTGGTTGCCTATGGCCGGATCCTGCCCCAGCGGGTGCTGGATATCGTTCCCCAGGGCTTTATTAACATTCACGCATCTGTGCTTCCTCAGTACCGCGGTTCCGCTCCCTATCAGTGGGCAGTGCTGGACGGCCTGAAGGAGACCGGTGTTTCCGCCCAGTTCATGGTACATGCCATGGATGCCGGCGATGTGGTAGGCGTTTCCAAGACCCCCATCGGCCCCGATGAGACCGCAGGCGAACTGCTGGATCGGCTGGCTGTGCTGGGTGCAGACCTCTTGTCTGAAACCCTTACAAAGTATGAAAAGAAGGAACTGATCCCTGTTCCCCAGGATGAAGCCAAGGTTTCCATGGCTCCCATGCTGGATAAGACCATGTGTCCCATTGACTGGAATAAAACTGCCCAGCAGATCCACGACAAGGTCAGAGGACTGCACCCCTGGCCCGTGGCTACCATGGAACTGCAGGGTAAGAAATTTAAGGTGCATGCCACCAAGATCGTGGACGGCCACGGCGAGCCCGGCAAGATCCTGGGCCTGACCAAGACCGGTCTGAAGATCGCCTGCGCTGACGGTGCCATTGAGGTGACCTCTCTGCAGGCTGAAGGCGGCAAGCGCATGGCGGCTCCGGATTATTTCCGCGGCCATCCCCTGGAAGGTTAAGCCATGGGCGCAAGAGAAACGGCGCTGAATGTGCTGATCGCCTGCCGGAAGGAGGCAGGCTGGTCCAACGGTGTGCTGAAGGACTATTTAAGCCGTGACCGGCTGGACAGACGGGCCTTTTGGGAGTGGTTGCTTGTTCAAAGGAGAGTTTTGTTCTTTGGCAGTTGCCTTCGCAGGTAGATACTATCGGTAATAGCTATGTGATTCGTACCGTAAACGGTAAAGTCATCGTTATGGATGGAGGATTTGAGGCAGAGAAGGATTATCTGCGCGGATTTATCGATGCTTTGGGAGGCAAGGTCGATGCTTGGATCATATCGCATCCTCACGATGATCATATTACGGCTCTTGTGGCTTTGTTGGATAATCCTAAAGGTTTGAAGATTGAGAAGATTTATCACTCTCGATTCTCTACCGATGCTTTGATCGATGGTGAGAGTGAGAGTACGGCTCAGATTACTCGTAAATTCTACTCTCAGTTGGATAAGGCAACAGATATTGTGGTGGTGGATTGTCACCCTGGTGATGAGTTTGAGATTGATGGAGTGAATTTTAAGATTCTTTCAGAACAGAATCCTGAATTTGCTCAAAGGAATCCTTACAACAACTCAAGTATGGTTGTGAAGATGTGGGATAGAGAGAAGTCTTTTATCTTCCTCGGCGATTTGGGCGTGGAGGGTGGTCAGAAACTGCTCGATTCTCAGTATGCAGGGGATTTGGAGTGTGATTATTTGCAGATGGCTCATCATGGTCAGGCTGGATGCGATAAGAAATTCTATGAAACTGTGAAATTCCGTGCTTGTTTGTGGCCATCACCCACGTGGGTATATAATGCAGAGATGGGGCAATTGAGAACAGCCGAGGTGCGTGGTTGGATCAAGGAGTTGGGTATCACCGAACACTATGTCTCTAATGAGGGTTTGGTTCGTATCGAGTAGTAAATGCAGAAAAGCATGAAAAACAAAATTAAGGCAGTTTTTTTCGATATAGATGGCACTCTGGTCAGCTTCAAGACTCATGCGGTGCCTGAGTCTGCCCGCCTATCTATTGCTCAGATGCGAGAGCGTGGTATCAAGGTGTTTATCGCCACGGGTCGTCTGCTCAAATATACGGGCGTGGTGAGCGACCTGGAGGTGGATGGATATATCACCGTAAATGGCGGTTATTGTATCACATCTTCGGGAGAGGTTATATATGAATGTTCGATCCCTCCTCAGATTGTAGAGAAGGTCTTTGAACTTAGGCGTAAATATGGTTTTAGCTTTGCGATCCTGACCGAAAAAGGCATGTATGTCGAGCGACTGGAGGGTAGAGCTAAGGAGGTTGCCGATTTGATTAATATTTATCCAGAGGTGGCCGATTTGGAGCATATCGCATCTACGCAAAGAGTGTTGCAGATATGTCCATATATTGATCCTGAGTTGGAGCGGGTGATAATGTCCGAGCTGGAGGAGTGTGTTTCGAGTCGCTGGATAGATATTCTGATGGATATCAATATGCGAGGAGTCGATAAGTCTCTGGCAGCGCGCCATGTGATGGAGTATTATGGTTATACTATGCAGCAGGCTATGGCCTTTGGTGATGGAGGCAACGATCTGCCGATGGTGAGGGATGTTGCAGTAGGAGTGGCTATGGGCAATGCCTGCGAGGAACTTAAGCAGGTGGCCGATTATGTGACTCTGTCGGTGGATGAGGATGGTGTAAGCCATGCCCTGAGAAAATATGGTTTAATAGATTAAAATTTAGATAAGATGGCTTTGATATTGTCTATTGAGACAGGTACCGATGTTTGTTCTGTGGCTTTGGCTCGTGATGGTGAACTCGTTTCGCTCCGAGAGAGTGATGAGGGTAGAGATCATGCCAAGCGCGTGGCACTCTTTGTCGATGAGTTGCTTCATGAGACGGGTGTTACGCCTCAGGAGTTGGATGCCATAGCGGTAGGCATGGGACCAGGCTCATATACGGGCTTGCGTATCGGAGTGTCGTTTGCCAAAGGTCTGTGCTACGGCTTGCAAATACCGTTGGTGGCTGTTGGGTCGTTGGATGCTTTGGTTGAGGTTGCCAAGGAGGATTTTCAGGCCGGAATACTCGATGTGAAGAATTGGCAGAAGGCTATCCTCTGCCCTATGGTGGATGCTCGCCGTATGGAGGTTTATACCCAGATATTTACCTCTGAGGGTGTGGCTCAGGGCGAGGTTAAGGCTGAGATAGTCAGCGAGGATAGCTTTGCAGAGTGGCGCAGCAAGGGTAATTTTGTGATTTTTGGTAACGGCGCAGCTAAGTGCCAAGAAGTGCTCGCCGATGCAAAATATATAAATATAGTACCTTCGGCGCGAGGTTTGGTGCGTTTGGCCGAGCAGAAGTTGGCTGAGGGCAAGGTTGAGGACATTGCCTATTTCGAGCCATTCTATTTGAAGGACTTTGTGGTAATCCCATCTAAGAAGAAACTCCTCTAATGAAGTTCGATAATAGCCACGTTAGACGTCAAGACCGCCTGTTGGGCGAGGCTGAGGCTTTGGAGATATTGCGAGTAGGGGAGTATGGTTACCTCTCGATGCGTGATGAGGAGGGGGTCTATGGTGTGCCTGTGAACTATGTGTTGGATGGTGAGACGATATATTTCCACTCAGCTTCGGAGGGTAGGAAATTGAGGTGTGTGGAGTATGATCCCAGAGTCTCGTTTTGTGTAGTGGGTAGTGTGGAATTGCAACCCCAAGAACTTACCACCAACTATCGTTCTGTAATCGTCAGCGGAGAGGCTTCGATAGTCGAGGATGACGAGCTTAAACGCCATGTGCTAAGGCTCTTGGTCGTCAAATACTCTGCTCAGTATTGCGAACAAGGCAACGCCGCTATCCAGTGCTCTGCAGATCGCACCTCAGTCATATCTATCGAGGTAGAGAGCATATCTGCCAAATGTAAGGAGTAGGGTAGTCGTCTATCTCCTAATCTAAAATAAGGGTGCTAACCACTATGGTTAGCACCCTCTTTACAATTTAAATTATCGGATCAAAAATCAGATTATTTAAAGATGCTCCATGAAGCATCAGCACCTGGAGTTGTAACCTCGCTGCAAAGTGGAGTCAAATGCTCACCTACCACATCGTACTCCTCCTGAGCGATAGCTACGTGGTGTGCATTAGTAGCTGGAGTAAGAGTGTTGTTACCCTCAAATGTAAGAACATATTTATTAACTACGCTAGTTGGATTCAAACGAACTACAACTGGGAATGAAGCCTCGATTGTGCTTTCAACAATCTTCAAACCAGACTCTGCATAAGCTGCGTCCTGACGAACACCATACTTACCATCACCTACAGCCTCGATGTTACAGTTAGAAATCAATGCGTTATTAACAGTACCCAAAGCGATACCTCTTACACAATATGCAGTGCTAACTTTCTCAAACTGGATGTTGTTACCGCCTGTAATCTGAGCTACAGAGTGAAGCTTATGAAATTCACAATTATTAATAGTTACATCGTTTGGCTGATAAGCCTTGATACCTACCATCTTAGTACCAGCATTGTAAGAGTAATGGTTAATGAATGTACAATTTGTGATTATAATATTGTGAGCATAACGAGTTGCATCATTATAACCCAAAGTGACAATATTAGCCTCACCTGTTTCAGCACATCTAAGTGTAGTGTTCTGGATAGAAAGGCCCTCAGTACCACCCCAGTTAGAAGCACCCTCTACTGTGATAGTACCGAAAATAGTATTACCATCACCGTCGATAAGGATCTGAACATCTCTCTTCTGCTTAACTACGAAATTACCTGAGATCTGACCACCCAAAAGGATGCGAGTCTGACCTACAGGAGCGTTATCAATAGCAGCCTGCAATGCTGCAGCAGACTCAACAGTCTTGTTAATTACAGTCTCAACCTCCTCAACCTTATTGCCATCGAAATTAGCATCGATCTCGATGTTGAACTCTGCTGGAGAAGTCAAAAGCTTACCAATGATGTTAGTGCGGTAGTTGCGCTGTACTGGGATGTTTACAAAGTGAGTAGCTACACTACTTGTCTTACCGTTAGCTCCAGCCCACTTGAACTCAACGTCTGTCAAAGAGTTCTCGACACCTGTATCACCTACCAAAATGTAGTTAAGAGCAAGATAAGTATAGTACTGGCCGTTAACCTCCAACGTCTCATTTGGAACATCGTTCATGCCGAATTCGATAGAGCCGAGTGTAGCGTCATCAGCGATGTCGTTGTCGTAAGCGTTGAATCTATTGTAAACGTTAGATACCTTGATCGCGCTCTTCTCAACGATAACACCTGCGTTAGCTGCGTCAGCGAGCTCAGTTGCATCAATACCCAAGTTAAGCTGAGCGAAAGGACGCTTCAAAAATACAGTCTTCTCTACGTTAGACTCTGTAAGCTCCCAGCCCTCAATCTTCTGTGTACCAGTGAAAGCATCGCGAGCCTCTACGTTAGACAACTGACCGTAGTTCTTAACCTCGATGCTCTCCATGTTAGACACATCGTAAGCATCAGCACTCTGGTTATAAGCGAAGAATACAGCGCGGTAGTCCTGACCCTTAGCCAAACGTACGTTGTAAGTAGCCTCACCATTTACTACAGGCCTAGTCTGACGAAGAGCAGTCATCTCCTCACCATTCTTGTCAAAGATAGCACAAGCTACTACGTCTGTAGTAAGACCCTTGCCAATATCAGCACGTGTGCCCATATCAGCTGCACCAATAGTAAATGTTGCGTTTACAACATCGCTTGATGGAACGTTCGCATCATCCTTAGAACATGATGTCACGAACACCATACTTGCCATAGCAAGCATACCCAAAAACAATTTTGTTGTTTTCATAGTGTAAATGATTAAAAGTTAAAAAAAATTAATAATAAAAATGTTAATAAGTATTTAATACCTCATTTTAAGGAAATTAAAGTTCTACTTTATGCTCTTCATCGGTGAGGAATTGATCCTCAAAGGTGAAGGTGTAAGTCAATGTGCCTGTCAGCAAGCCTCCTACGACATTGGTCTGGTAGTTGCGCTCGAATGGTACAAATGGGATCTGTGCATTCTCGCGGATAGGCGTGCCGTTCTGATCCTTGAGAGTGTAGCTCAGAGAGAAAGTACTCTCGTCTATCTCGGGCATAACGTAGAGCATAGCTATGCTCTTGTAGGTCTTGGATTCGCAAGTGAATTCGGCTCCCGTAACATCGAGGTTGTATGTGATGGTCTCGTTGCCCTCAGCCATGCCTGTCAGAGCGTTGAATGCAGGGTTGCCATTCTCGATATTCACCTCGATTGTAGTAGGCACCATATTGAAGGTGTCGGGATTCGCCACTGCAGACCAATCCTCTGGAGTAACACCCATGATAAGCTGAGCAAGAGGTCGCTGCAAGGTGATGTGGCTCGAGAAATTGCCCTCGACAGTGATACTCGTTTTGGCGGTGAAGGCGTCAAAATCAGCTTCGGCTACTGATGGGTTGCGAGTGATGTTGCACAAGTCGGTGACGTTGTATGAACCAGCCTTTGAAGCCCAGAAAACGATGTCGTAGGTTCTGCCCTTGATGAGTCGAGGTGTATAGACAATCGTACCATCGGTGATATCTATCGCCTTGCGCAGAGAGGTGATCTCGGCGTTATTCTCGAACACAGCACAATAGACCGTATTGACAGTTGTCGGCGTGGCACGGGTCCCCATAACATTTGGCACCTCAGCCGAAATCTGTACTTCGACAGTCTCACTACCCTTGGCAGAATCATTTTTGCTACATGATAATGCTAACAATGGAATAACTAATAGTAGATAGATTAGGTTTTTCATATATTTTATTTCTTAATTGTACTTTGATTGAGTTCGCTAAAAGATAGATTTTCCGTCTAATGTTACAGTTCCTTTTGAGTCTAGTAATGGAAGGCTATATACACATCCAATCATATTACATTTGCCATGTTTATCCCAACGTTTTGTACACTTGGTATTTGAATCGACAGAAC
>JAFOZN010000071.1 GCA_017391185.1 Alistipes sp.
CGACCAAAGGAGATATTACAGGAATTGTGACTGTAGAAAACAACGAGGCAATACTTTGCCCTCGCAACTTAGCAGACGTATACGATTTCAATGGCGCACCAGCAGATGACTCGGAGAATGGTGGGAACAATGAAAATCCTGAGAACGGCGAAGATAATGGAGACTCAGAGAATGGAGAAGACAATGGAGATCTAGAGAACGGAGACAACAATAATGATTCTGACCAAAACCAAGGAGATAATAACAACCCCGATCAAGGCGAGGATAAACCCTCAGACAAGGAAGACAACCCAGAAGATAACAACGGAACAGAGGGTGATGTAGATGATTCAGAGGGTAATGAAGACGATAATCTTGAAGATATTACTACAGCATATACTTTGATTGAATCTACCAAGGAGCTAAAAGATGGCAAGTATTATATCGGAGGTTACAAAGATGCAACACTCTATCTTGCAACAGGTTCACTTACCGAGCAAAACCACTGTACGACAAAGGGTTTTGAGTTTAAGGATGATAAGATCACGCCTCTCGAAGATACTGAAGCAATGGCTATAAATCTGATCCAAAGCCAAGATCAAAAGGGTTACTATATACAATTTTCAGATGAGCGTTTCCTAACCGCAACAAAGAATTCAGCAGGAGCGCTCAAACTCTCTGCAGAAAAGAGCGAGTATTGGATATTCTCAGAACATAGCGAGGGTGGATTTATACTAAAGCAATCGGGCAAGGTGAATGTAAAGCTAATTATCTCTAAACGAGCCAAAAGCGACATACTCCGTTCGATAGATGGCGAGGAGAGTGGCGAAGGAGTCATCCTAATACGCATCAACTAAAAACCATGCATATCACTTTGTAATATGTTTAAAAAGATTCTATACCTCATATTGCTAATCCTAACCACACACTCCGCCGCGGCTCAGCAGAGTGTGAGAATAGGATTTTACAACGTAGAGAATCTTTTTGACACAATTCGCGACCCATCGGTAAATGATGTACAGATGCTTCCACAGTCGGATTTGGAGTGGAACAGTACAAAATACCACAACAAGATAGAGTCTATAGCTAACATAATAAAGGAGATGGACTACCCCACCATCATGGGCTTTGCCGAGGTTGAGAACAGCTCTGTAATCGAAGATATACTTCGACAAGATGCTCTAAAGGATATTCCATACCGTGTCTGCCATTTCGATTCGCCCGACAAACGAGGTATAGATGTAGCTCTGATTTTTCGTAACGACCATTTCCAGCTAAAAGAGGCTCGTGCCTTCGCAGCCCATACCACCTCTCCCACCAGAGACATTCTTATGGTCAAAGGTATTTTACACAACAAGCCATTAAGCATAATCGTAGTACACCTTCCCTCACGCATCGGTGGAGAACGATTTACCGAGCCATCACGCATAGCCTGCGCCAAACAGATCAAAGCCTTAGCCGACTCATTAATATACAAAGAGCAGAATCTTGGATTGATTATTATGGGTGATATGAACGACAATCCCAAAGACCGAAGCCTTAAAGAGATACTCTGCGCTCAAACAAAAGTGAAAAATATCAGCTCGCCCCACGACCTATACAATCCCTTCGCCAAGCTACATAGACAAGGGCAAGGCACGACATATTACAACGGCAGTTGGAACATGTATGACAATATCATTATATCAGGAAATATATTATTGACAGAAAGAAAAGTCTCCAACATCAAACCTTTCGTTTTTAAATCACCCTCACTCCTTAATTCCAAAGGCAAACCCCTACCAACCTACCGTGACTTAGAATATATAGGCGGAATAAGCGACCATTTGCCAATTTTTGTAGATATAGAATGGGATATGTAACAGAAATTTAAGATTATATATTTTGAGAAACGAAAATTTTTGAGTATTTTTGAACGATAAAATATAGACACTTAAGAAATTTTTAATTAATCACATAAATACTTTTAAAAACATGAAAATTAACCGTCTATTTTTGTTGTGCTTTGCCCTAATAATGGGTGTTGCATTGCAGAGTTGTTGTGACATCAAGGGTGACAACTACTCTATGAAGAATGGCATGATCGTTTTTGACGAGCCAGCGCGCGCTGCAGGTCAGGAGTCTATGTTGCAGTTTGCAGCAGATCCTATCCCTGTTGTAAGAGTTGGTTTCGTAGGTTTGGGTATGCGTGGTCCTGGTGCCGTAGGTCGTTTCACTCACATTCAGGGTGTTGAGATCAAGGGTTTGTGCGACTTGGAGCAGAAGAACGTAACAAAGTGCCAGCCTTACCTCACAAACGCAGGTATGCCTAAGGCCGATGAGTATGTAGGCCCTGAGGCTTACAAGGAGCTCTGCGAGAGAGAGGATATTGACCTTATCTACATCGCAACAGATTGGCTTCACCATGTGCCTATCGCTGTTTACGCAATGGAGCACGGCAAGCACGTTGCTATCGAGGTTCCAGCTGCAACAAGCATCGAGGAGTGCTGGCAGTTGGTTGATACATCAGAGCGCACTCGCCGCCACTGTATGATGTTGGAGAACTGCGTATATGACTTCTTCGAGCTTACTTGCTTGAACATGGCTCAGCAGGGTTTGTTCGGTGAGATCGTACACGCCGAGGGTGCATATATCCACAACCTCTCTGATTTCTGGGGTGACTACCATGAGAACTGGCGATTGGACTTCAACCAGAAGCACCGTGGTGACGTGTACGCTACACACGGCTTCGGTCCTGTATGCCAGGCATTGAATATCCACCGTGGTAACCGTTTGACTCACTTGGTATCTATGGATAGCAAGTCAGTTGTAGGTTTGGAGACTGCAAAGCAGAAAATGGGTGCTACTGAGTTTGCTAACGGTGATCACACTGTAACTTTGGTGCAGACTGAGAACGGTCAGTGCATCGAGATTCAGCACAACGTATATACTCCACGCCCATACAACCGTCTCTATCAGTTGACAGGTTCTAAGGGTTTTGCTAATAAGTACCCAATCTCTGGTTTCACATTCTTGCCAGGTCAGATCCCAAGCGAGATTTTGAAGGGCGCTACAGTAGAGGCTCAGAAGATTGACCTCAGCAAGGTAGATCCTGCGAGCATCCCAGAAGCTACACTTAACCCACACAGCTTCGTATCAGCAGAGGTTCAGAATGCTATTTTGCAGGCTTACAAGCACCCTATCCACCGCGAGATCGAGGAGACTGCTAAGAAGGTAGGTGGTCACGGTGGTATGGACTTCGTGATGGATTATCGTTTGGTTTACTGCTTGCAGAATGGTCTTCCATTGGATCAGGATGTATATGACGCAGCAGAGTGGTCTTGTATCGGTGAGCTTTCAGCTACATCAGCTAAGCACAACAGCATGCCTGTTGCAGTACCAGACTTCACACGTGGCGATTGGAACAAGGTTCAGGGCTTGAAGTTCCACATGAAGAAGTAATACTGGATATAGTAGTTACAAAATGAGTAATAACCACCTCTTTGCGGAGGTGGTTATTATCTTTATATAAGTATAGTATTTCCAATTATTTTTCTTATTTTTGTAAAAACTACTACTAACATGAAACGATTTTACACCTTTTGCACACTTTTGATGGGGTTGATTTTGGCCTCATGCTCATCAAATGATGAGGGATGGCAATCGCTTTTGGACAAGGATTTATCTCATTGGAGAATCTACCAAAGCTATCAGTTTACCAACGATTATAATGGTCGTACGCCTGTAAATGAGGCGGGTGAGAAGATTGCCCCTATCGGCTATGATAAAAATCTTTACAACGTTTTTAGCGTCATAGAGGAAAAAGGTGAGCCCGTATTACACATCAGCGGAGAGACATATGGCTGCGTAATTTCCAATGAAAGTTACCGCAACTATCACCTCCGCCTAAAGGTCAAATATGGTCAAAAGCGTTGGATTCCGCGTCAGGACAAAGCTCTCGATTCTGGTCTGCTTTACCACTCTGTTGGTGAACCGGGTGTAGATTATTGGCACTCTTGGATGCGTTCTTTTGAGTTCCAAGTGATGCAAAGTGGAACGAGTGAGGGTAATAGCGGTGATTTCTGGTCTATCGCGGGTTCTAAGGCTGACATTAAAACTTCACGTAACCCTGAGACTAAGGCCTACTACTACGATCCACAAGGCGAGTGGACAATTGTGGGTAGTGGTAACACAACATACTCTTGCAGCGCCAAAGATTTCAACTCACCCGATGGCGAGTGGACAACTTTAGAGTTGATTTGTTACGAGGGTAAAAGTCTTCACATAGTAAATGGCAATGTAGCGATGGCTCTTAAGAACCTGCGTTACTCTACCAAAGAGGGTGACGTGCCATTAATCGAAGGTAAGTTGCAGTTGCAGAGCGAGGCTGGCGAAGTATTCTTCAAAGAGATAGAGATTCGCCCAATAGAGCAGATGCCAAAGGAGTATCTACCCTACTTTGAGTAATAGGATATACACCTCCCTAAACCACAAAATATAAGAAGGTAGCTAACATTTTATAGCTACCTTCTTATATTTTATATATAATCTCTTAATTGACCTTATGAGCGAATCTGCGCACCAGCCTTAGCCTCCAACTGACGAGCGATATTAGACATTGTCTTCTCGATAACCTTATCGTTCAAAGTCTGAGTCTTATCCTCCAAAGTGAAGCCAAATGCGTATGACTTCTTGCCCTCTGGGAGCTTATCACCCTCATATACATCGAAGAGCGTGATGCGCTTAAGGAGTTTCTTCTCGGCAGCCATAGCTACGTTACGCAACTGAGCAAATGTTACGCTCTTATCCACCAGCAAAGCCAAATCACGCTTAACCTCAGGGAACTTAGAGAGCTCCTCTACCGCGATCTTTTGCTTCTTAGCAGCACGAGTAATCAACTCAAAGTCAATCTCGGCAAAATATACCGCCTGCTTGAGATCAAACTTCTGCAACAAAGCTGGAGCAACAACTCCCAACTCTATAACAGGCTTAGTGCCCTGCATATAAACGATGCCATCTGAGTACAAATCGCTCTGCGATGGCTCACTGCGCAATGTATAGATATCAATACCGAAGCGGCGCAAAAGTTTCTCTACCGTTGCACGCAAAGTAAAGAATGATGCTCCCGCAGCCTTCACATTCCATGATGGTTGAGCGTCCAAACCAGTCACTGCGATAGCAATACGATACTTCTCCGAATAACGAGCCAAAGGATTCTCCTCACCTTCAACCTCTGGATTGAAGTAGTAGCAATTACCCAACTCAAAGAGTCTAAGATCTGCATTACGGTGGTTTACATTAAGCTCCACAGCCTCCAATACATTAAACAAAAGAGTCTGGCGCATTACATTGAGATCAGCACTCAGTGGGTTCATGATTCGCACCGAGTTTTCTGCCTTATATGAAGTAAGACTCTCATAGTAGCTCGCCTTGGTGAGCGAGTTAGACATAATCTCGGTATAACCACATGCAGCC
The DNA here is from genome assembly GCA_017391185.1 of Alistipes sp. Taxonomy (GTDB): domain Bacteria; phylum Bacteroidota; class Bacteroidia; order Bacteroidales; family Rikenellaceae; genus Alistipes. The sequence goes on from JAFOZN010000071.1 coordinate 5,434, forward strand.
AAATGATCGGCAGCTATGTTGACAAGTTTGTTCTTGTCTGGTTTTGGAGCGTAAGAGAGGGTTGAGTGCACCGCCTGAGGAATCTCAACATTGTTATAACCATAGATACGCAAGATATCCTCGACCAAATCAGCCTCACGCTGAACATCTACGCGATATGGTGGTACGGCAACCTTCAAGATACGACCATCCTCCGAAAGAATCTTCACCTCCAGAGCATCCAAAATTGTACGGACAGTCTCTTCTGGGATCTGCTTACCGATGAGTGAATTTACTCTATCCAACGACATCTCAAACTCAAAATCAGCAGCAGGTGTAGGATTGATATCAATAATCTCGCTTGAGATCTTACCACCCGCAAACTCCTTCATTAAAAGTGCAGCACGCTTAAGAGCATACAC
>JAFOZN010000011.1 GCA_017391185.1 Alistipes sp.
TATGCGAATCAACCGCCTGAGAAAGACGAATATAAGAATAAGCATTGAAACGGCGGCGCAGTTTCTCTCCCTGATAGCGTTGATAGCTATGAACTCTACGCTCGAAACTTGCCTCATCTGGATCTGCATCCTCCTGCGTCTTATCGTAAGCCATACCGCCACGATAGCTCAGCAGAGCAATACTTCTTGCAATAGCCAAGCCATCCAACCCCGCCTCAGCATTACGTTCTCCGAAGGTAGGATCGCTCTGGATAGCCATACGCTGCGACTCATTAAATGCCGAAGCCCATGGTTTGGTGCGAGGTGTAGTCGCAATAAAAGCAGCTCGCTCAGCAAAGTCGGGTTGCATCACGCTCCACTCCAAGCATTGGAATCCTCCGATAGAACTACCGATCAATAGCTTCACGCGTTTAATTCCAAGATACTCTGCCAGAAGTTGATGCGCACGCACCATATCCCTCACCGTAATACGAGGGAAATCGCCATACCAAGGTTCTCCCGTCTTAGGATTCTCACTCAGAGGACCCGTAGTACCATAGTGAGAGCCCAAGAAATTGGCGCACACCGTAAAGTATCTATCGGGATCAAGGAAACATCCCTCCTCGACTGTATGAGGCCACCAATCGGCCACATCAGAATTGGCAGTCAAAGCATGGCATACCCAGATGACATTGCTCGAATCCTCGTTACGCACGCCATAGGTATCATAAGCGATGGTGAGCGATGGCAACTTTACACCGCTCTCCAACTCAAACTCTTTATCGTATTTATAAAATTGTGCCATTATTTAGCCTTAGCAAATGCCTGCTCGAAATCCTCAATTATATCCTCTACATTCTCCAAACCAAGCGATATACGCAAAAGTGTAGGAGTAACACCCGCAGCCTTCAAATCAGCCTCACTAAGCTGCTTATGGGTAGTCGAAGCTGGGTGTGTAACTACTGTAATAGAATCACCAATCATGGTCATATTAGCAGCCAATTTGAGCGACTCGACAAACTTAACAGTACTCTCCAACGAGCCTTTTAACTCAATGGCAAAGACTGCCGAAGAGCCGTATTTATAATACTTCTGAGCATTCTCATAGCCTGCATGATCCTCATAACCCACGAAACTCACTCTCTCCACCTGCTCATGGTTACGGCAGAACTCTGCCAAACGCCAAGTAGATTCCACTTGATGCTTAACCCTTAGAGACAATGTCTCCAAACCAATCATCATCAAATATGAATCAAAAGGTGATGGGCAACAACCGAAATCACGCAATCCATCGACTCTACACTTCACAATAAATGCAGCCGCGCCGAAGGTCTCATAGAGATTCAAGCCATGATAACCCTCCGATGGCCCGTCAATCTGAGGGAACTTACCATTCGACCAGTCAAAATTACCACCATCAACGATGATTCCACCCATAGCCGTACCATGACCGTTAATCCACTTGGTAGCCGAATCCACCACGATATTTGCACCCCAATCAAATGGATTACAGAGGTATCCCGCTGCACCAAATGTATTATCCACCACGAATGGCACAGCCTTCTCCTTAGCCAAATCTCCCAAAGCCTTCAAATCTGGCACATCGCAAGTAGGATTACCCATACTCTCGACATAGATTAGCTTGGTATTCTCATCCACCAAAGTCTCAAAATCCTCTCTATCGAGGCTCTTGGCAATACGGCACTCAATACCCAGATTGCGTAACGAGATACGGAACTGATTGTATGTTCCGCCATACAAAAATGGCGAAGCCACGATGTTATCTCCACGCTTGGCAAGAGCTGTAACGGTAATCAAAATCGAAGCCATACCTGAACTTACAGCCAAAGCTCCCACAGCACCATACAACGAGGCTATACGCTCCTCATAAGACGCAGTAGTAGGATTGTGTAGACGAGTATATATATTTCCTGGCTCGCTCAACTCAAAAAGGTTGGCAGCATACTCACAACTCTTGAAATGATAGGCTGCGGTAGGGTAGATAGCTACTCCTCGTGAGCCTGTATTATCCACATGATAACCGCCATGAATCTGACGAGTCTCAAAACGTAATTTCTTATCTGACATATAAGTGATATTATCCATCAACCCACAATTTTGGGGTTAATGCCACGTTAAACAAAATAAAATGATTGGTTGATTTGTGTCTTGGACACTCGATAGTGCATAACCACCGAAAAGAAGAGACGTGCCTAACGGCACATTCGCATCTTAGACATCTCCATAGAGATAATGATCGACATCTGTGATATTTTATTAAGCAACATAGTCATTATGCACACATATACTATTAGTAGTACAAATATAGCACTATTTTTTGAGTTTCTGCTTTAAGCCGCAAAAAAAATAACGCTACGAATGGATATTTCTCCAAAAAATCGTAATTTTGTCATACAACAAACAACCAAACTTTACTACAATGAGAAAACTTTTATTACTTACGTCACTTTTCCTATGTTCTTGCTCAACAGATAAAATCGGAGAGCCATATCGTGGTTGGAGGGCTGGAGAGATGGATATTCATCACATCTACACAGGTCGCGGAGAGTCCAACTTTTTGATCTTTCCCGATGCTACATCAATGCTCGTTGATGCGGGTGATCACGATCCCGCATATGAAGTATTCCCCTACATGACCAAGCCCATGCCCGACAAAACACGCCGAGCGGGAGAGTGGATTGCGAGATATATCATGCGAGTGAATCCTCATAAAGAGAATGTAGATTACATGATGCTTTCGCACTTCCATGGTGATCACATGGGCAGCATCGCCCACGGAGAATTAACTTCAGGGCGCAACCCCGACTACAAGCTAACAGGATTGGCCCATGTGGGCGAGTGGATACGTTTCGGCATGGCATACGACAGAGGTTATCCCGACTACAATTATCCGACTAAAATCGGTGGAGCAGAAGTAGATAATTACAGAGCCTTCCTAAAGCATCATGCCACAACATACGGCATGAAACAAGAGAAATTCAAGGTGGGTATGAAAGATCAGATTTCGCTCAAGCATAACGCCGAAAAATACTCCAATCTATTCTCTATCCGCAACTTAGCTGCAAACGGAGAGGTATGGACAGGCGAAGGCGACAAGAGCATTCGTTACTATGACCTTAACGAAAAGAACATTCAGGGCGGACAAAACGAAAACACCAAAAGCATGGCTATCCGCATTGATTATGGACCATTCAGCTACTACACGGGAGGCGACCTTACGTGGGGCGTCAGCGATGCCGAGGGCAAGCAAATAAATCTTGAAGCTCAGACTGGTAAAGTATGTGGTGAGGTGGATGTCTGCAAATCCAACCATCACGCATACAAAGACGCTATGCACGAGGAGTTTTTGGAGGCTGTAAAAGCCAATCACTACATCAACTGCACATGGGATCTTCAGCATACTCAGCCTGCAATAATGCAACGTATGCTCAGCAAAAGCGACTGCACAATTTTCCATCAATATCTATGGCCTGAGCAGATGGCAAAACACCAAGGTGAGGAGTGGACAAAGGATGTAATTGAGCAAGGACATATCATTGTCAAGGCCTATGATAAGGGTAAAAAGTATAAAATTTACGTAGTCTCAGCCGAAGATGAAGAGATGATTGTAAAGGCTATATACGGGCCATACAACAGCGCTTTATAACATATCGAAATTTAGAAAATTTTAAAGGTCGGCAATCCAACAATTGCCGACCCTTTTTTATATAAAGTTTTAGTTAATATAAACACTATTAAATACCTATATATCAATCGATAATAATTATAACCCAATCAGCATGGACAATCTATAAACCATCCATGCAATTACCCACGCCAAAGCGGTATTGTAAACGACCGAGAATAACGCCCATCGCCATCCTCCAGCCTCTTGAGAAATAGCCACAATAGTCGCAATACAAGGGAAATACAGAAGCACAAATATCATCATCGCCAATGCGGCAGCAGGGGTATAACCCCCATTAGATTTCAGCCTTGCAGAGAGCGATGCGGTATTCTCATCAGCATCCTCCACTGAGTATAAAACACCGAGCGTAGAGACCACTATCTCCTTAGCTGCAACACCCGAAACCAAAGCTACACTCGCACGCCAATCCATGCCCAAAGGCTCCATCACAGGTTCACACACCTTACCGATACGGCCAAGATATGAGTATTCACTCTGAGCCTGGTTAGCCATTGAGTTATCTGCAAAATTAGCCTCATGGCGAGGATAGTAACTCAAGAACCATATCACTACAGCTGAGACCAAGATCAAACCACCTATCTTTTTAAGATACTGCTCGCTGCGCTCCCAAACATGGCGCAGGGTAGCGTTCAGAGTAGGAATGCGATATGGAGGAAGCTCCATCACAAATGGAGTCTCATCAGCACCAAACATAAACTTACGCAACAATCGGGCTGTAAGTATAGCAATCACACATCCAAAGATATAGACGCCAAACAACACTAATCCCGCATGCTCAGGGAAGAATGCTCCCGCCAACAACACAAACACAGGCAATCGAGCACTGCACGACATAAAAGGATTAATCAGAATGGTTATCAGACGACTGCTTCGACTCTCGATAGTACGAGTAGCCATAATAGCTGGTACATTACAACCAAAACCCATCACAAGCGGAATAAACGATTTACCATGCAGGCCCGCCAAGTGCATGAGTTTATCCATGATAAATGCCGCACGAGCCATATATCCCGAATCTTCCATCAGCGAGATAAAGAGATATAGAATCACGATATTAGGCAAAAAGACTGCAACAGATCCCACACCACCGATAATTCCATCGACCAACAAATCTTTCAACGGTCCATCTGCCATCAGATTTCCAACAACATCGCCAAGCCATGCAAAGCCAGCCTCGATCCACTCCTGAGGGTATGCGCCCAGAGTAAAGGTACTCCAGAACATAACAAACATTAGGATCAAAAACAGAGGAAATCCCACATAACGATTAGTCACTATACGATCGATGATAGAGGTGCTGAGATTGGCATCTTTCTCACTCTTGACAAGAGTCTCAGCCAAAGCACCTTCGATAAATCCATATTTCTCGTTAGTGATAGCACTCTCCACATCCTCATCCAGAGCCGCCTTGATACGAGCTGCACCTCTGCGAGCCTGTTGCTGCCACTCAGAGAAATGTGGCGCATCACACAACAACTCCTCCACGCTCTTATCACCCTCCAACATCTTAATTGAGCAATATCTCGGCGGGAAGCATTTTGGCAACTCATCCAGATGATTTTTCATCAGACGAGCCAAAGCCGAAACCTCTGACTCGATCGAAGATGAATACTGAATGTGAATATGTCGAACCTTAGGATTCTCGCCCGAAAATGTTAGAATAATCTCATCCAGCAACTCTTCCAAACCCTTGCGAGTCTTGGCTACGACTGGCACCATCGGTACTCCAATCATACCACCGAGCTTCTCATAATCAAGATCATCACCTGCACCCTCCAACTCATCATACATATTCAGAGCCACCACCATCTTGGGGTTTAGGTCGATGAGTTCGGTAGTAAGATAGAGATTGCGCTCCAGATTGGATGCCACCACAGCATTAACCACCACATCGGGCAATTTTTCTATCAAATGGCGACGTACATATAACTCTTCGGGAGTATAAGCCGACAGGGCGTAAGTTCCGGGCAGATCTGTGATGTTGATTTTATAGCCTTTATATTCAAACGAGCCACTTGCAGCATCTACCGTCACGCCACTATAATTTCCTACATGAGCATGACCTCCCGACAGGGCATTAAAGAGCGAAGATTTACCGCTGTTAGGGTTGCCGACCAAAGCGACATTTATCTCTCGTATTTTCTCGTTATAGGCTCGATTGAGCTCTGCCTCCACATCGGCATCCACCACACCATCAGCACGATGAGTCTCAGCCACCTCATACGGGGTAAGTATCTCAATCATCGAAGCTTCGCTACGGCGCAAAGAGACCTCATAACCCATAACTCGATACTTAATCGGATCCTTTAGCGGAGCATTCAAAACAGCCTCGACCTTCTGCCCTTGGACAAAACCCATCTCGAGGATTCTACGGCGGAATCCTCCATGTCCAAGCACTTTAATTATCACAGCCGACTCTCCGGTCTTCAGTTCCGATAAATACATAGAAAGAATATTATTTGACAAATATAGTGATTTTTTATAAAATTCATCAACTCCAAGACCACCGAAGAGCTAAAATCGCACGAAATTAGCACTAAAAACACCTTACACGACTACTAATTTTGCCATATTTCGACTGGTGGATAATTTGTTGAAAATTTTTATACCATATTTCTTTCCTTTTATAATAAAAAGTAGTATTTTTGTCAGTATGAAGAAAATCGAGAAAATATAATTGATTATTAACATAAATAGCCGCCTTCAGCTATGGCTGTGGCGGCTACGTTTTAACCATTAACATTTTATATGAAAGTTGCAGTTATTATGGGTTCTACAAGCGACTGGGGCATCATGTCAGCCGCTTGCGAGACATTAGAGGAGTTGGGTATCGAGTACGAGAAGAAGGTTATCAGCGCACACCGTACGCCTCATCTCATGGTTGAGTATGCTGAGTCGGCCAAGGAGCGTGGTATCGGTGCAATTATCGCTGGTGCAGGTGGTGCAGCTCACGTAGCAGGTGTGACAGCCGCTCTTACCACAGTACCAGTAATCGGAGTACCTATCAAGACTTCGGCTTTGGGAGGTTTGGATTCATTGCTCTCTATCGTACAGATGCCAGGAGGAATCCCAGTCTCTACAACAGCTATCAACGGAGCTAAAAATGCTGCTCTTATCGCAGCTTCTATCTTCGCTCTTACAGACAAAGAGCTGGAGGCTCGCCTTGTAGAGTTCCGCAAGAAGCAGACAGAGACAGTTTTGGCTGCAGAACTATAATCAACACTAAGAACCGAAATAAAATGAAGAATTACCGCATATTTGTAGAGAAATATCCTCGTTTCCAAGTCGAGGCCGAGACTCTTCGTAAGGAGCTAAACAACAACCTCGGTCTAAAGTTGGAGACTTTGCGCCTTCTGAATGTATATGATCTCTTTGGATTCTCTGAGGAGCTTTTGGAGAAGAGCCGTTACGCCGTATTTGGCGAGATCGTGACAGATTGCGTAAGCGATGAGTGTAACTTAGAGGGTAAAAAGTATTTGGCAGTAGAGTATCTCCCAGGACAGTTTGACCAGAGAGCAAGTTCTGCTGTAGATTGCGTACGTTTGATCGAGCCTACGGCAAATGTACACATCAAGAGCTCGAAGCTTATGATCTTCGATGACAATATCTCGACTGAGGATATGGAGGCTATCGAGCGTTATTATATCAACGCCGTAGAGTCTCGCCGCAAGGATCTGAGCATCTTGAGCGATATGGAGGATGCAGAGGTTAAGCCTGTAGCTATTCTCCATGGCTTGACAGCATTGAAGGATGAGGAGTTGGCAGATTACTGCAAGCAGTATGGCTTGGCGATGAATGCCGATGACTTGAAGGAGGTTATCAAATACTACTCCAAGGAGGGACGTGACCCTTCGGAGACTGAGCTTAGAATCCTCGACACATATTGGAGTGACCACTGCCGCCACACCACATTTACTACCGAGATTACAGAGATCACAATCGATGAGTCATTCCTTAAAGAAGAGTTGCTTGGTTCGATTGACTCTTTGAAGAAGATCCGCGAGGAGCTTGGTCGCTCAGAGAAGAGCCTTTGCTTGATGGAGCTTGCCACAATCGGTGGTCGCTACCTCAAGAAGACTGGTGTGTTGGATAATATGGAGCAGAGCGAGGAGAACAACGCTTGCTCGATCTTTGTCAACGTAGATGTTGATGGAGTGATGGAGAAGTGGCTCTTGCAGTTCAAGAACGAGACTCACAACCACCCAACTGAGATCGAGCCTTTCGGTGGTGCTTCGACATGTTTGGGAGGTGCTATCCGTGACCCATTATCAGGCCGTAGCTACGTATATCAGGCAATGCGTGTGACAGGTGCTGGCGATATCTATAAGAGCGTAGCCGAGACTATGAAGGGTAAATTACCTCAGCGTATCATCTCTACCAAGGCTGCTTCAGGCTATTCAAGCTACGGTAACCAGATTGGTTTGGCTACTACCCACGTGCGCGAGATATACCACCCAGACTACGTTGCCAAGCGTTTGGAGGTAGGTGCTGTGGTAGGTGCTGTGAAGGCTGAGAATGTACGCCGCGAGTCACCTGCAGCTGGTGATGTTATCTTGATGCTCGGTGGTCGTACAGGCCGTGATGGTATCGGTGGTGCGACAGGTTCATCTAAGGAGCATAATGTAAAGTCTATCGAGGAGTGTAGCTCTGAGGTACAGAAGGGTAATGCACCTGAGGAGCGCAAGTTGGAGCGTTTGTTCCGCCGCGCAGAGGTTACCAAGCTCATCAAGAAGTCTAACGACTTTGGTGCAGGTGGTGTCAGCGTAGCTATCGGCGAGTTGGCTCCAGGTTTGGATATCTATTTGGATCGTGTTCCTACCAAGTATAGCGGTCTGAACTCTACGGAGCTTGCCATCAGCGAGTCTCAGGAGCGTATGGCTGTAGTAATCGAAGAGAAAGATAAGGAGAAGTTCATCGAGTATTGCCACTCGGAGAGCATCGAGGTAACACACGTTGCCAACGTAACAGATACTAATCGTCTGAAGATGTTCTACAACGGCGAGATGATCGTTAACCTCTCACGTGAGTTCATCGACTCGGCAGGCGCTAAGCACTACACTAAGATCAACATCGCAGGCGTAGAGGAGAAGAATCCTTTCGAGCGCGAGGTAGAGGGTGCCACTCTCCGCGAGAAGATCGAGGCTAATTTGCAAGATGACAACGTAGTATCACAGCGTGGTATGATCGAGATGTTCGACTCTACTATCGGAGCTTCGACAGTCTTGATGCCATTCGGTGGTAAGACTCAGAATACAGAGACTCAGGTTTCAGTACAGAAACTACCTGTGGGCAACGGTTATACCAATACTGCCAGCATCATGGCATTTGGTTACAACCCATATATCACATCATGGAGCCCATATCACGGTGCAGCATACGCTGTAGTGGAGGCTGCCGCTAAGGTTGTTGCCGCAGGTGCAAGATATGACAAGATGCGTTACTCATACCAAGAGTATTTCGAGCGCATGAATTCGGAGACCTCTTGGGGCAAGCCACTCTCGGCTTTGCTCGGCGCATTGAAGATGCAGGTTGAGTTGGGCTTGCCATCTATCGGTGGTAAGGACTCTATGAGTGGTACATTCCAGGATATCAACGTACCACCAATGCTCATGGCATTTGGTATTACTACCGTTGATGCTCGTACAGTAATCAGCCCAGAGTTTAAGAAGGCTGGCAACAATATCTATCTCATCAAGCATACGCCACTTGCTAACTACATGCCAAATACTGAGCAGATCAAGACACTCTTCCCATACGTAAGCTCACTCATCGAGCAGGGTAAGGTTGTCTCTGCATATACAGTAGGTTTCGGTGGTGTTGCAGAGGCTGTAGCAAAGATGTCGTTTGGTAACTGCATCGGCGCAGAGATCAATATGTGCGAGAAGGAGCTCTTCAACTACGCTTATGGTTCATTCGTAGTAGAGACTCCAGAGACTTTGGACTTCCCAACAGCGGAGCTTATCGGTAAGACAACAGACAATGGTGAGGTAGTATTCAATGGTGAGAAATTCACTATCGACTCTTTGCAGAAGATCAACTCTCATAAGTTCTGCCAGATCTATCCAGACCGTGGCGTAGAGGGTGGTAGCACCATCGCAAGCAACCCAGAGAAGAAAGAGATCAAGTGGCAGGGCGAGCCTGTAGATGAGGTAGTGGTTTATCTGCCTGTATTTGCGGGTACCAACTGCGACTACGACACAGGTAAGGCATTCGAGCGTGCTGGTGCCAAGATTACCACAAGCGTATTCTGTGATTTGACAGCAGATGACATCTTCTCGTCTATCAACAAGATGAAGCAGATGATTGACGAGTGCCACATCTTCGTTTTGAGTGGTGGTTTCTCAGCGGGTGATGAGCCAGACGGTAGCGGTAAGTTTATCGCCAATGTCTTGAACAATAAGATTATCACAGATGCTATCCACGCTTTGTTGGATCGTGGCGGTTTGATCTTGGGTATCTGCAACGGATTCCAGGCATTGGTTAAGTCTGGTCTTTTGCCATACGGACGTTTGGGTCAGGTTGTTAAGGAGTCACCAACTCTCTTCCGCAACGATATCAACCGTCACATTTCGCAGATCGTGACTACACGCGTAGCGACTCTGAACTCTCCATGGCTCTCAGGTTTCGAGCTCGGTGAGCATCACTCTATCGCAGTGAGCCACGGTGAGGGTAAGTTCGTAGTGAGCGAGGAGATGGCTAAGGAGCTCTTCGACAATGGTCAGGTAGCATTCCAGTATGTTGATCCTCAGGGTGAGGCTACGCTTTGCGCACCATACAACCCTAACGGTTCAAGCTACGGTATCGAGGGTATCATCAGCAAGAGTGGTCAGATCTTGGGTAAGATGGGACACACAGAGCGTTATGAGGAGAACCTCTTTAAGAATATCGCAGGCAACAAGAGCCAGCAGATATTCCAGAATGCAGTAAATTACTTCAAGTGTAAGTAAGATGACTCTTAGACGCATAATTCGTACGTTGGCTACGGTGGCACTTTTTGTCGCCGTAGCCTTCATGTGCGGATGTAAGCGTGATACCACATTGAGAGTACTATATTGGAACTTCCAAAACGGCATGTGGGCAGATGAGCCCAACAACTACGACAATTTTGTAGCGTGGGTAAAGAGTTACGATCCCGATGTGTGTATCTGGTGTGAGGCACAGACTATATATAAGCCTATGACCAATGAGCCATGCAAAAAGGAGGATCGTTATTTGACAGATAATTGGGGAGAGTTGGCTGCTCGCTATGGTCACAACTATTGGGCTAAGGGCGGACACAGAGACAACTATCCACAGGTAATCACATCCACTCTACCCATCCAAGTCGTAGAAGAGATTGTGGGCGAGGAGCCAGACAGCGTAGTGACTCATGGAGCAGGGCATTTTGTGGTGGAATTTAATCGCAAGAAGCTAAACATCGTTACTCTGCATACTTGGCCACAACGCCATGCTTTCCGCTGTAAGGATGTTGCACAGAGCCGAGCAGAGAATGGAGGAGATAAATATCGCCGTATGGAGATAGAGTATATCTGTAAACATACAATTCATAAAGCCAAAGATGCTGATAAAGAGTTATGGCTTATGGCAGGTGATTTTAACTCACGTAGTCGCAAAGATAACCACTTCTATGGCTATGCTGCAGATACTTCGGCATTCCTCACCCAAGACTATATTTTGGAGCATACTCCTTATATAGATATAATAGGGGAGCGCTACAAAGGCGAGTTCCATACTACTACAGCGGGCAAGTCGCGTATAGATTATATATATTGTACTCCTACGTTGCATGATCGAATTGTAGATGCCTATGTGGTAAATGATGAATATACCCAAAATCCTAAACGTGATCAAGCAACGGGATTCCATTTCCCATCGGATCACCTACCGATTTTGGTGGATTATGATTTGAAATAAATTTGATAAAAACATAAATACTATGGCTAAAAGTTATGAAAATGCCGGTGTAAACCTTGAGGCCGGTTATGAGGTAGTTCGTAGAATTAAATCACACGTTAAGTCAACAAACCGCCCAGGAGTGATGGGTAACATCGGCTCATTCGGTGGTATGTTTGATTTGGCTTCACTCAATTACAAGGAGCCTATCTTGGTAAGTGGTACTGACGGTGTAGGTACTAAGCTCAAGTTGGCCTTCGAGATGGACAAGCACGACACTATCGGTATCGATGCAGTAGCAATGTGTGTAAACGATGTTTTGGCACAGGGTGCTGAGCCACTATTCTTCTTGGATTATGTGGCAGTAGGTCACAACGAGCCAGCTAAGATTGAGGCTATCGTTGCAAGTGTTGCTGAGGGTTGCCGTCAGGCGGGTTGCGCCCTCATCGGTGGCGAGACTGCCGAGATGCCAGGCATGTACGGCGGTGGCGAGTATGATATCGCAGGTTTCACTTGCGGTGTTGTAGAGCGCGAGAAGCTTATCGATGGCTCAAAGGTTAAGGCAGGTGATGTATTGGTAGGTGTAGCATCTTCGGGTGTTCACTCTAACGGTTTCAGCTTGGTACGCAAGGTTGTAAGCGACAATGGCTTCGATTTGCATCAGCCACATGAGGATCTCTGCCCAGAGACTCCACTTGGCGAGGTATTGCTCACCCCAACACGTATCTATGTAAAGCAGGTTTTGGAGGTTGTACACTCATGTGACGTACACGGTATCTGCCACGTCACTGGTGGTGGTTTCGATGAGAACATTCCACGTATCTTGCCTGAGGGCTTGGGCGTAGAGGTTACAGAGGGCTCATGGGAGATCCTTCCTGTATTTAAGTTCTTGGAGAAGCATGGCAAGATCGCTCACCGTGAGATGTTCAACATCTTCAACATGGGTGTAGGTATGGTAATCGCACTCGATCCATCTGAGGCTCAGAAGGCTATCGATATCCTCACAGCTGCAGGCGAGAAGGCATCTGTAATCGGTACTATCGTAGAGGGCGAGGGTGTAGTAATCAAGTAATTAATAAAACAACTAAGAAACATATATGAGAGCTTTAGTAAGCGTTAGCGACAAGACTGGAGTTGTAGAGTTCGCTCAGCAACTTCGTAGCTTGGGCTGGGAGATTATCGCCACAGGCGGTACTATGAAACTTTTGCGCGATAATGGCGTAGAGGTTATTAACATTAGTGATGTTACAGGATTCCCTGAGATTTGTGATGGACGAGTAAAGACTCTTCACCCAAAGGTGCATGGTGGTCTTTTGGCTCGCCGCGATGATGAGAGCCATCTTCAGGCTTTGAAGGAGAACTCTATAGAGTTTATCGACATGGTTTGCGTAAACCTCTATCCTTTCCGTCAGACTATCTCGAAGCCAGATGTAACTATGGAGGATGCTATCGAGAATATCGATATCGGTGGCCCATCTATGTTGCGCTCTGCTGCGAAGAACTATAAGGATGTAACAGTAGTGTGCGATCCTGCAGACTATGCTCAGATTATCGATCAGATTAAGGCTGGTGGCAACACTACAGTAGAGACACGCCTCCAGCTCTCAGCTAAGGCATATACTCATACAGCAGAGTATGACTCTATGATCGCTACATATATGCGTAAGGCTGCAGGCTTGAACGAGAAGCTCTTCTTGGAGTTTGACCTCAAGCAGGGCTTGCGCTATGGTGAGAACCCTCATCAGCAGGCTAAATTCTACGCTGCTGAGAACGCTGGTTCATTCTCATTGGCAAACGCTAAGCAGCTCAACGGCAAGGAGCTTTCATACAACAACATTCAGGATGCCAACGCAGCGTTGAGCATTGTTAGAGAGTTCGATGAGCCATTCTGCGTAGGTTTGAAGCACATGAACCCTTGTGGTGCAGCAATCGGCAAGGATGTTGTTGATGCTTGGACTAAGGCATACGAGGCTGATAAGGTTAGTATCTTTGGTGGTATCGTAGCCGTTAACCGCGAGGTTACACGCGAGGCTGCTGAGTTGATGAAGCCTATCTTCTTGGAGATTATCATGGCTCCATCATTCTCTGAGGAGGCTTTGGAGGTACTCTGCACAAAGAAGAATTTTCGACTCTTGCAGGTTGATATGACTAAGGATGACTCTGTGGTAAATCAATATGTAAGTGTCAATGGCGGTCTTTTGGTGCAGGATCTCGACAAGTCTACAACAGAGGTTAAGGCTGAGATGTGCGTAACTGAGCTCAAGCCAACAGATGAGCAACTCACTGATTTGAACTTCGGTTGGAGAATCGTTAAGCATGTTAAGTCTAACGCTATCGTAGCTGTAAAGGATGGCCATACTGTAGGTGTTGGTGCTGGTCAGATGAATCGTGTCGGTTCAGCTGAGATCGCACTCAAGCAGGCTCATGCTGCAGGCTTCAAAGAGGGATTGGTATTGGCTTCAGACGGCTTCTTCCCATTTGATGACTCTGTAACAATGGCTGCAGAGTATGGCGTAATGGCTATCGTACAGCCAGGTGGTAGTGTTCGCGATGAGGACTCTATCGCTAAGGCTAACGAGAAGGGTATCACTATGTTGTTCACAGGCATGCGCCACTTCAAACACTAAACCATGAAGGTACTTGTAGTAGGTTCGGGCGGTCGTTGTCACGCTATTGTGGAGGCATTGAGCCGTTCATCACAGGTAGATAAAATTTTCTGCGCACCAGGTAATGCGGGTATCGCCGCACTTGCCGAGTGCGTAGCAATCAAAGAGACTCAGGTCGAGACTTTGCGTGACTTTGCTATAGAGAATGGGGTAGAACTCACAGTCGTAGGACCTGAGGTAGCACTTGAGGCAGGTATCGCTGATTGCTTCAAAGAGAGTAACTTAAGAATCTTTGGCCCTACCAAGAAGGCTGCTCAGATCGAGTGCAGCAAGCAGTTTGCCAAGGATCTGATGCTCAAGTATGAGGTTCCAACTGCTGCCTATAAAACATTCACTGATTTTGACGAGGCTTTGGCTTATGTCAAGGCTGGTGAGTTGCCAACTGTATTGAAGTATGACGGTTTGGCAGCTGGTAAAGGTGTTGTGATTGCCGAGAGCATGGAGCAGGCTGAAGAGGCTTTGCGCGATATGCTTTTGGATGAGAAGTTCGGTAAGGGTAAGGTAGTTATCGAGGAGTATTTGGAGGGTCCAGAGTTCTCGTTGCTTTGCTTTGTTAATGGTCACGATGTTTATCCTATGCCTGTGGCTCAGGATCACAAGCGTGCTTACAACGGAGATAAAGGCCCTAACACAGGTGGTATGGGCGCCTACACAGAGCTTCCATTCATCACAGATGAGGATATCGACTACGCCATGAACAACATCATGCGCCGTACAGCAGACGCTATGGTCGAGGAGGATGCTTCGTTCTGCGGCGTATTGTACGGAGGTTTGATGAAGACTAAGAACGGTATTAAGGTTATCGAGTTCAACGCTCGTTTCGGAGACCCAGAGACTGAGGTAATCTTACCACGCTTGAAGAGCGATATGTGTCAAGTATTCTGCGATGTAGCAGATGGTAAGACTCCTGTAATCGAGTGGGATGATCAGGCTACATTGGGCGTTGTATTGGCATCTAAGGGTTATCCCGGCTCATACGAGAAGGGCTATACTATCGAGGGGATAGAAGAGATTGATGGCTCGGTATATCACATGGGTACAGCTCTCAAGGATGGCAAGTATGTCACTGCAGGAGGTCGTGTGATGATCGTAGTTTGTAAGGCTGCCTCACTCAAAGAGGCTCAGGCTAAGGCAAATGCTGAGATCGAGAAGATCAAGTGCGACAACCTCTTTTACCGTACAGATATCGGAGATAAGGCGTTTAAGTATTAAAAGATTATAAGAATGATTATTAGTGGTAAAGATTTAGCTCTCTCTCTAAAGCAGGAGATGGCTCAAGAGGTAGCGACATTCCCAGAAAAGTATGGTCGCGTGCCCCATTTGGTGGTGATTCTCGTGGGAGAAGATCCTGGAAGTGTTTCATACGTCACAGGCAAGGCTAAGGCCTCGGCTGAGGTGGGAGTAAAGAATACCACTATACGCAAATCGGAAGATATCAGCGAGGAGGAGCTTCTGGACATCATTGATGAACTTAATGAGGATGATGGGGTAGATGGTATTTTGGTACAACTACCTTTGCCCAAGCACATCGACTCAGACAAGGTCATAGCAGCAATCAAAGCTGAGAAGGATGTCGATGGTTTTCACCCGACAAATGTTGCAAATCTTTGGCTCAAAAAGCCTTGCGTATTGCCTTGTACTCCAA
>JAFOZN010000072.1 GCA_017391185.1 Alistipes sp.
AGGGTCTTCAAGCCTGAGCTTTCTTCGGACGCTCCTGTTGTGATTGACAGATGGCTTGAGTCGGGAGGCAATCATGGATATCGCCAGGGATATGACCTTCAGACAAGGGCCGGTGTTGATGGCTCGTACGATTGGAAGTCGGGTGTGATGGACTTTGATGTGTCATACTATGGAATTGCGACGAAGGATTACATAAAGATCCGACATTATGACGCTCTTGATGTCAAGGCGGGCATTGCGTCCAAGTCAATGGAGGACTCGTTCTTCAAGTATGATGTGGATGTGCGCTACAGGTATGGTTCGGATGTGATGAAGTACGCAGGTATAGATATGAACCTTGATGAGCATGTCTTTGGTGTTAATGCAGTCTTGGGACAGGTGATGCATAAGGAAGAGGGTACCCATAAGGTGCTCTTTGATGTAGGAGTGGATCTTGCGGCATATGGACATCCTGAATATTCTACAGTTGCCGGAGAGTTCCATATTGTACCGCACTAAAATGGTAAATTAGTTCGTTACGCTAAAAAGTCAGGAGAGGAGATTAAATAATGGCATACGTACCAACACTCAAAACACAGTATAAGGAGCAGATCATTCCTGCTCTTATGAAGGAGTTTGGATACACAAGCGTAATGCAGTGTCCAAAACTTGAGAAGATTGTCATCAATCAGGGTATGGGCCAGGCCGTAGCCGATAAGAAGCTTATCGACGTGGCTCAGGCAGAGCTTACTCAGATTACTGGCCAGAAGGCGGTTCAGACAAAGTCACGTAAGGATATTTCTAACTTCAAGTTGCGTAAGGGAATGCCTATCGGTGTTCGTGTAACGCTTCGTGCAGATCGTATGTACGAGTTCTTGGAGCGTCTTATCGCTGTGGCTATGCCACGTGTACGTGACTTCAAGGGTATCAACGAGAAGTTTGATGGTCGTGGTAACTACACATTGGGTATCACAGAGCAGATCATCTTCCCTGAGATCGATATCGACAAGATCACAAAGATCTTCGGTATGGAGATCACATTCGTAACTACGGCTAACACCGATGAGGAGGGTTATGCTCTTCTTCGTGAGTTCGGCCTTCCTTTCAAGAACGCTAAAAAGAAGAACCAGTAAGATATGGCAAAGGAATCAATGAAGGCACGCGAGGTAAAGCGTGTTAAGCTTGCAAATCGTTACGCTCACAAGCGCGAGGAGATCGCAGCAAAGCTTAAGAGTGGTGAGATTGATCATGAGGAGGCATGGGTAGCACTTTCTAAGTTGCCACGCAACTCTAATCCTATCCGCCAGCACAACCGTTGCATGTTGACTGGTCGTCCAAAGGGTTACATGCGCCAGTTCGGTATCAGCCGTATTCAGTTCCGTGAGATGGCATCAAGCGGTCTGATCCCAGGTGTTAAGAAGGCAAGCTGGTAGTAGATTTTCAAGGTCGGGCAGGGCGTAATGTGCGCCCTGCACAACCTTTTTATTATCCAACGTGTGGAGGTCATGGGCCTAACCCCGTTGGTGTGTTGTCGAGAACTTATTTTTCGGCGGTGCTGGTTTGGGTGCCGATGTTGTCTTTGGCTCATCGCGTGGAGTGATGTGTCGTGGCCAACAACGAAAACAAGTTCTATACTGATGCAGAGTCCCAAGTATAGTGGCTTCAAAGTCGGGGAAAGTGCCATAGGATTATGGTAACTTCTCGGTGGCGAACCATCAGAACAGGCTATGTGTCGAGTTACACTTTCCTTCATCGCCGAGCCTTAGGGCCCGTGTGGTGAGTGGGGGAGCGTATGTATATACTCAAATGTATGTACTATGCTCAAAGTGACAAGAGGTTGTGGCAGACATGGTATATGTCTTTGTTGCTCCTTTTGTTGTGCAATTAGGTAACATAATTGGGTTGTTGGACGCTATAGTCTGCTCCCAATGTTATTTTAATGTTATTTTTTGCAATTTATAGGCTCTAAACCTCAATAAATGACTAAGAAATAGCGGTTTATTGGATTTTTATACCTATATTTGCGCGCAATTTCAAGGGGTCTAAGTTTAAGGAGCGTCAATCGAGGGTGCAGAATTAAACAAAAGGCTTTAAAGAAATAAAAACAATTAACTAAATTATTAATTTTTAACTTTTAATTCATTATGACAGATCCAATCGCGGATTTTCTAACTCGAATTAGAAACGCAGTGAAAGCCAATCACAAAGTGGTTGAAGCTCCTGGCTCAAAAATTAAGCGTGAGATCACTAAGATCCTCTACGAGCAGGGCTACATCTTGGCCTACAAGTTCGACAACGATGAGAAGGGTCACCCAACCATCAAGATCGCACTTAAGTGGGACGCAGCAACAAAGACAAACGCTATCAAGAACCTTAAGCGTGTAAGCCGTCCAGGTTTGCGTCAGTACGCATCTGTTGACACTATGCCACGCGTGTTGAACGGTTTGGGTATCGCCATCGTTTCAACTTCAAAGGGTATCATGACAGACGCTAAGGCTCGCAAGGAGAACGTAGGTGGTGAGGTATTGTGCTACATCTACTAATCTAACCCGATCTCAAGATTAATTAACTAAACAAAAACAAAAAGAAATGTCAAGAATTGGTAAATTACCTGTAATCTTACCTGCTGGCGTAACAGTAGATGTTGCAGCTGACAATACGGTAAGCGTGAAAGGGCCACTTGGTACTTTGAGTCAGAAGGTTGACTCAGACATTAAGGTCGAGGTTGGCACCCACACAGACAAGGAGGGTAAGGAGCATGCAGCCGTATTGGTTACACGTCCTACAAACCAGCCACGTCATCGTTCAATGCACGGCTTGTACCGCGCACTTATCAACAACATGGTTATCGGCGTATCTAAGGGCTATGAGATCAAGCAGGAGCTCGTAGGTGTTGGTTTCAAGGCTGAGATGAAGGGCAACGTTCTTCAGTTGGGCTTGGGTTACTCACACGATATCGCTATCATGCTTCCAGCAGAGATCCAGGCTACTGCAGTTACAGAGAAGAAGGGTAACCCTATCCTTACACTCAAGTCTATCGACAAGCAGTTGGTAGGTCAGGTAGCAGCAAAGATCCGCTCATTGCGTAAGCCAGAGCCATATAAGGGCAAGGGTATTAAGTTTGTTGGTGAGGTTATCCGCCGCAAGGCAGGTAAGTCTGCATCTAAATAGTTAAAATAAGTCAAGCATTATGTCATTAACTAAGATAGAAAGAAGAGAGAGGATCAAGATGCGTATCCGTAAGATCGTAAACGGTACGCCTGAGCAGCCTCGTATGACCGTATTCCGCTCAAACAAGCAGATTTACGTTCAGTTCATCGATGATCTTGCAGGTGCGACTTTGGCTACAGCTTCTTCATTGGATAAGGAGGTTGTTGCAGAGGCAGCAGGAAAGAACAAGTGCGAGATCGCAGCCTTGGTAGGTAAGTTGGCAGCACAGCGCGCTGCTGAGAAGGGTATCTCAACTGTAGCTTTTGACCGTAACGGTTACCTCTACCATGGTCGTGTAAAAATGTTAGCCGATGCTGCTCGTGAGGGTGGCCTTAAATTCTAAGCGATATGTCAAATACAAACGTAAAGAAAGTTCGTACAAGCGACCTAGAGCTTAAGGATAGGCTCGTAAGCATCAACCGTGTTACAAAGGTAACAAAGGGTGGTCGTACATTTACATTCTCAGCAATCGTAGTTGTTGGTAACGAGAACGGTGTAGTAGGCTACGGCCTCGGTAAGGCATCGGAGGTTACATCAGCTATCGCTAAGGGTGTAGAGGATGCAAAGAAGAATTTGGTTAAGATTCCAGTAATCAACGGTACAATTCCTCACAAGCAGGAGTATCGTTACAGCGGTTCTGAGGTTATGATTCGCCCAGCAGCTCCTGGTACAGGTATCATCGCCGGTGGTGCGATGCGTGCAGTATTGGAGTCAGTAGGTGTTAAGAACGTGCTTGCGAAGAGCAAGGGTTCATCTAACCCACACAACCTTGTAAAGGCTACAGTAGCAGCACTTTGCGAGTTGCGTGATGCACACAGCGTAGCTCAGTTGCGTGGAATCTCAATGACTAAGGTGTTTAACGGTTAATTCTTGAAGTAAGACTATGGCAACATTGAAAATCACTCAGGTTCGCAGCCGCATCGGAGCGACTAAGCAGCAGACCAAGAATCTTGATGCACTCGGTCTTCGTAAGATCAACCAGACTGTAGAGCACAGCGACTCAGTAATTATCAAGGGTATGCTTGAGAAGGTAAAGCACTTGGTAGTTGTTGAAGAGGTAAAGTAAGTTTAACGAAAAAAGAATTATCTGAAAATGGAACTCAATAATTTGAAGCCCGCAAAGGGTTCAACCCACCACGATAAGCGTGTTGGTCGAGGCGCAGGTTCAGGCCACGGTCGCTATTCAACACGTGGTATGAAGGGTGCTAAGTCACGTTCAGGTTACTCTCAGAAGCTCGGTTTCGAGGGCGGTCAGATGCCATTGCAGCGCCGTTTGCCTAAGTTCGGTTTCAAGAACTTGAAGCGTGTAGAGTTTAAGCCAATCAACCTCTCTACTTTGGAGGAGCTCGCAGCAAAGAAGGAGCTTACAGTAATCAACGTAGAGACTCTCGTTGCAGCAGGTTTCATCTCATCTAAGGATAAGGTGAAGATCTTGGGTAACGGTAGCGTATCAAAGGCTCTTACAGTATCAGCTCACGCCTTCTCACAGAGCGCAGAGGCTGCTATCGTAGCTGCTGGCGGTAACGTAGAAAAGTTGTAATTTAAACTTATTGAATTAATATGAACGGTTATCTAATTGCTGGTATAGTTATAGCACTTGTAGTGTTATTGCTCGCTACCAACAAGAAACTCGTTGAAACATTGAAAAACATATACAAGATCGAGGAGTTGCGTAAGCGTATCGGTTACACTTTGCTTCTTTTGCTTGTATATCGTTTGGGCTGTTTTGTGGTACTGCCGGGTATCAACCCAAATATGTTGGGCGCTGATTCGGCTTTGGCAAACCAGATGGAGAGCAACACATTGTTGGGCTTGCTTGACGTATTCTCTGGTGGTGCATTTGCCAACGCTGCGATTTTCGCACTCGGTGTGATGCCATACATCACCGCTTCTATCATCATCCAGCTGTTGGGTATCATGGTGCCAGCAGTTCAGAAGTTGCAGAAGGAGGGTGAGAGTGGTCGCCGCAAGATGAACCAATGGACACGTTTGCTGACTATCGTGGTGCTCTGCATCCAGGGTCCAGCTTACATGGCCAACCTCTATCGTACTATGCCACACGAGGCATTCATCTATGGAGGTACATTCACTTTCTTCGCCTATGCGACAGTTATCCTCATCGCAGGTACCATGTTTACAATGTGGCTCGGTGAGAGAATTACGGACAAGGGCATCGGTAACGGTGTCTCAATGATCATCATGATCGGTATCGTAGCACGTCTACCTCAAGCGTTGCTCGCAGAGTTCACAGCTCGCGTCAGCACATCGACAGGCTCGTTGATCATGTTCGTTGTGGAAATTGCCCTACTGTTCTTGGTGTTTATGGTTACAATTGCAGTTGTTCAGGCAGTACGCAAGGTGCCTGTGCAGTACGCAAAGCGTATCATCGGTAATAAGCAGTATGGTGGTGTACGCCAGTACATCCCGCTTAAGATGAATGCGGCTAACGTAATGCCTATCATCTTTGCTCAGGCTTTGATGTTTGTTCCTGCGCTCGTTCCAGCGTTGCGTGGTACATTCTCAAACATGCAGAGCTTCTGGTACAACTTCACATTGGCAGTGTTGGTAATCGCCTTTACATATTTCTACACAGCGATTATCGTCAACCCTCAAATGATGGCAGAGGATATGAAGCGCAACGGTGGTTTCATCCCAGGTGTTAAGCCAGGTAAGCAGACTACCGGCTATATCGATACCATCATGACAAGAATCACTCTTCCAGGCTCAATCTTCTTGGCATTAGTGGCTATCATGCCAGGTCTTGCTATGAAGTTCTTGGGTATTCAGCAGCAGTTCGCTTACTTCTATGGCGGTACATCGCTTCTGATTATGGTGGGTGTTGTTCTTGACACTCTAAAGCAGATTGAGAGCTACTTGTTGATGCGTCACTATGACGGCCTTATGAAGACCGGACGTATCCAGGGAAGATAAGAGTTACCTCAAGAAAGGAAGATAAGTAGAAATCGAGCCTGATTATATTTAAAGTAAGATGAGTCAATGCGCACCTCTTTTCGGAGAGGTGCCCAAGACTCGAAAAACACAAACAGATGATCTATCTAAAGACAGCAGAGGAGATTGAGATCCTAAGAGAGAACAATATCTTGGTAAGTAAGACTCTTGCCGAGGTGGGACGCAATATCCGTCCAGGAGTTACTACTCGTGAGCTTGATCGCATTGCTGAGGAGTTTATCCGTTCACATGGTGCTACTCCAGCCTTTTTGGGTTATCAAGGCTATCCCGCTTCGCTTTGTATTTCGATTAACGAGCAGGTAGTACATGGCATCCCTGGCGATAGAGTCATCGAGGAAGGTGATATTGTATCGGTCGATTGTGGTACATTTTTGAAGGGGTTTGTTGGTGATTCGGCATATACGTTTGCCGTAGGTGAGGTCTCGGATGAGGTACGCAGACTTCTGGAAGTTACCAAAGAAGCTCTTTATAAAGGTACAGCACAGGCTAAGGTCGGAAATCGCATTGGCGACATTTCGGCGGCAGTGCAGGAGCACGCTGAGCGCAATGGCTATGGCGTGGTGCGCGAGTTGGTCGGACATGGTCTGGGACGAAAAATGCACGAAGATCCCGAAGTACCAAATTTCGGCGCACGAGGCAGAGGACCACTCTTGAAGGAGGGTATGGTGATCTGTATAGAACCGATGATCAATATGGGTGTGAAGTCGGTAGTCTTTGAGCGTGACGGTTGGACCGTACGCACCAAGGATAAAAAACCTTCGGCACACTTTGAATTTGCGGTAGCTATCCGCAAAGATGGACCAGACGTGTTGACAGACTTTAATATAATCGAACAGGCACTTAATTTTTAGGTTACTCATGGCAAAACAAACTGCTATTGAACGAGACGGAACTATCATCGAGGCGTTGTCAAACGCTATGTTTCGTGTCGAATTGGATAACGGACACGTTATCACAGCCCATATCTCAGGTAAGATGCGTATGCATTATATCAAGATCTTGCCAGGAGATAAGGTGAAAGTGGAGATGACCCCCTACGATTTGAGTAAGGGTCGCATATCCTTTAGGTACAAATAACTAAGATTGCTTGAAAGAAAATGAAAGTAAAAGCATCAATCAAGAAGAGAAGCGAGGATTGCAAGATCGTAAGACGCAAGGGTAAGCTTTATGTTATCTGCAAGAAGAATCCTAAATTCAAAATGCGCCAAGGATAATATTCAAACGATTTAATTAAAGTAAAGAATTTATGGCACGTATAGTTGGTGTAGATTTACCAAAGAATAAGCGCGGCGTTATCGGTCTTACATACATTTATGGTATTGGCCGTAGCACGTCAAGCAAGATTCTTGCTGAGGCAGGAATTGACGAGAATATTAAAGTATGTGACTGGACAGATGAGCAGGTAGGTGCTATCCGTTCTACAATCGCAGATATGGGTTTGAAGGTAGAGGGCGAGTGCCGTTCTATCATCCAGCTCAACATCAAGCGATTGATGGATATCGGTTGCTACCGTGGAATCCGTCACCGTCTTGGTCTTCCTGTTCGTGGTCAGAGCACAAAGAACAACGCTCGTACACGTAAGGGTCGCAAGAAGACAGTAGCAAACAAGAAGAAGGCAACTAAGTAATAAACAGGAGCGATTATGGCAAAGAAAACTGGAACAGTTAAGAAGAAGGTTGTTAAGGTTGGCGCAGTCGGTATGGCTTTCGTTCACTCAACATTTAACAACGTAATCATCACAATCACTAACGAGGTTGGTGAGGTTATCAGCTGGTCATCAGC
>JAFOZN010000073.1 GCA_017391185.1 Alistipes sp.
CTATAACCCGTGATTTCCCTGCTCCAGAATATCGCGTGACGGTGTGTCATGGCAAGATGAAACCTCAGGACAAAGAGGAGTCGATGCGCCAATTCAAGGAGCATGAAGCAGATATTTTGGTGGCGACCTCAGTCATCGAGGTAGGAGTAGATGTGCCCAACGCTACGGTGATGGTCATCGAATCGGCAGAGCGTTTCGGCCTCTCTCAGTTGCATCAGTTGCGAGGAAGAGTTGGTCGTGGCGCAGAGGAGTCATTCTGTATCTTGATGTCGGGGGAGAAACTATCTCGCGAGTCGCGCAAACGTCTGCAAGCGATGTGTGAGACCAATGATGGATTCCGCTTGGCAGAGCTTGATATGCAACTCCGAGGTGCGGGAGACATCAACGGTACGCAACAGAGCGGCATGGCATTTGATTTGAAGATTGCTAACCCCGCATTGGATGCCGAGTTACTCCAGACAGCCAAAGAGGCTGCCGTATGGATTCTGAGTGCAGATCCGAAACTTGAGCAACAAGGATTCTCCTCACTAAGAGAACTTAGGGCAAAACACGCAGGTAAACAAAAGTTCGACTTTTCGTCAATCTCATAATAAGTAGCCTCCAAGAGACGTTATTAAGAGAGAACACATTACACAACAACAAGATGAAACGACTGCTCCATACATTGATATTTATTATGCTGGCCATCTCGGCTCAGGCGCAATTATATGTGCCGGGCGAGACTCTGCACTACCGCATGGGTTACAAAGCAAAGCTCTTCCCACTGACGGAGGTAGCAAAGGTCATCATGCAGACCACCGAGACAACACTCGATGGCGAGCCCGTATATAAGGTCTATGGCTATGGCGAGACAGCCAAGGCTTTCAACTGGATACTCCCCGTAAAGGATGCCTATACGATATGGGTTGACCCTAAGACTCTGCGTACCAAGCGCTTCGATAGCGACCTACACGAGGGCGACTACACCTTCTGGAGCAAGTTTATATATGATTGGAATAACAACAAGATCCACACCTCATGGCAGAGTCGCCAGCACCCCATAGAGCATAAGACTCTCTCGGTATCGCGCAACGGCATGGATCCATTCTCGCTATATTACCATCTGCGCTCCACACCCGATGAAGAGATTAAAGAGGGCTTCTCGAAAGATCTGGAGATGGTGTTGGAGGATACGGTACGTTATCTGAAATTCCGTTTCGATGGGCGAGAGATCAAAAAGATCAAAGGCTTAGGCAAGTTTAAGACGCTGAAATTCAGATGCAAGATCGCCACTTCGACAGCCTCTTCGTTCCGTGATGGTACGGAATTCGTGGTCTGGATTTCGGACGATAGGAACAAAATTCCGCTCTATATCGAATCCCCTATCAAGGTCGGTAGCGTATGCGCTTATCTAACAAGTTATGAAGGTTTACGCTATCCGATGGATTGTTTTGTAAAAAAATGACTATATTTGCCCAATAATTAGCAACTTTAACTGAATTAAGAAACCAAAACCTCTAAAATAATGAGAGAAGAGTACAATGATTATGATGATACTCGTTACGATGACGAGTATGGTTATGAGGATCAGCAGGCCATTGACAACAAAGCCGTACGCGGTTATCGCATCGTGATTATCATCCTTGCGGTGATTCTTGTTGCATTGTCGGTTGTATATTTCAACATGCACCGCCAGCAGCAGACCGAGTATGCCCTTTTGGAGGAGGATCGTACTAAGATCAAGGGCGATTTGGATAGCTTGATCGTTTCGTTTGACGATTTGAAGATTCAGAACGACTCCATCGCTTCGAGCTTGGAGGAGGCTAACAAGATCATGGAGCAGCTCAAAAACGAGCGCCGCCTCAACTATGCCAAGATCCGTCAGTATCAGAAGGAGGTAGGTACTCTACGTACCGTAATGCAGGGCTACATCCGCCAGATCGACTCGCTCAACACTATCAACAAGAAGCTCACCAAGGAGAATATCTCATACAAGAAGGAGATCTCGTCTGCACAGTTGCGCGCCGAGATGGCCGAGGAGCGTGCCGAGGAGCTCAACAACAAGGTACGTGTGGGTTCGGTAATCCGCGCCCGCTCGATTGGTATCGAGATGCTCAATGCCAAGAAGAAGCCTGTATCTCGTGTTAAGCAGGCTGGTGCATTGCGTGTGAACTTCGTTCTTGGTGGTAATGAGTTGGCAGAGCCAGGTCAGAAGACTGTATATCTCTGCATCACATCGCCTGATGGATATGTACTCTCAAGCCCAGATGCAGCATCGTTCACATTCGAGACCGAGCAGAAGATCTACTCTGCAAAGCGTGACTTGGATTATCAGAACGATGACCTCGGAGCAAGTATCTACTACACAGGTTCGGGATTCACTGCCGGAACTTATCACGTAGAGCTCTACTGTGAGGGTCGCCTTATCGGCCAGACAGATGTTGCGTTGAAGTAATATTTCACTTCACTTAAGACATAACCCCTGCCTAACGGTTTGTTTAGGCAGGGGTTTTTATATGTTAGGAAGAAATGAAATACAAAAAGGCATCTAACTTTTGAGTCAGACGCCTCATACTCTCAAGAAGTTGTATAATAAGAGGAATTTTTAGGCTTGCGCAGACCTTAAAAGCGGAGTTTACTTAGAGGTAAATTAGCATTTCGAGCACAAGTGCAACGCCAAAATTACCATATTATACAGCTTCTAAAATTATCTCTTTAAGTAAGGTTTCCATCCCTTCCAAAAGACCTCTACGTTCGAGAGATACCACTGACCAGCCTTGTTGTTGCCCTGGAAGAAGAGATAGGTGCGACCATCCTCATCTTGGAAGATATGGGGGTGTCCCGACTCGCGAGCATTCCACTCACCAGGCTTGCCATTAGCCAAAAATGGAGTGTCGCTCATTCGCTTCCAATTCACACCATCCTTGCTCACTGCAACACCAATCTGCTGAGGATCATTATTGTATGCCCCTGCATAAAACATCACAAGCCTACCCTTTCGGCGGATCACAGATGCGGCCTCGATGCACATCTTCTCCCAATCGAGTTCGGGTTTTAGGATAGATTCGTCGCACTCCTGAGTCCAATCCTCGCGGTTGAAGTTGGTCGAGGCTGGCGCAGAGGCTACGCCTTGCATCTGAACCTTGAGATCCTTGTCGCGCGTAGCAAAATAGAGGTAGTAGCGACCCTTGAAAAATGCCACTTCGGCATCTATGGCACGTCCGCAATTCCAATCGCCCGTAGGAGAGAAGATCGGATTGGTCGGATTGCGCTTGAAGTTGATTCCATCCTCCGACGTTGCGTGGCAGATAGCATCCTTCTTGCCGTTGCCATAGGTCTGATAGAATAGATGCACCTTGCCATCGCGTACCAACGCTCCCGGAGCTGCGATTCCCTTGCGCTCATACTCGGCATCGGGTGCAGGCGTGATCTCGCCCACTTTGCGCCAATTTATGAGGTCGTGGCTCTCGGCAATACCGATTCCCAAGCCTGTCTTTGGGGGTTTAACGCTCTCGGCAATGGTGTAATACATAAGGTAACGGCCGTTGAACTTCACCACATGAGGATCTTTGCTAAAGGGCTGACCTGTGCGAGAATCATCACCGTAGTACATCTTGGGCGTCTGTGCCACAGCCACCAGGGCAAAAAGCAAAAAACTGAGCAAAAATATTGTCTTTTTCATCGCTAAAAAATTTGATCTATTCGTTGGTGTGATTTTCCGTTTACCAAAGGTAGGAATTTATTTTGAAGAAGCCCCCTGCTAAGCAAACTTTTGTTGAAGGAATTGTTAAATTTTACAAAAATATTACACTCTTTATCACTTGTTTACATTTTTTTTCTTACCTTTGCGCCCAAACCCCGAAAGTGTAGGGTTGCGTTTAATAATTAACTAATAAAATTTTATAGCAAATGGCTGTTAAAATTCGTTTGGCACGTCACGGTAAGAAGGGTGCTCCTATTTACCACATCGTTGCCGCAGATAGCAGAGCGCCAC
>JAFOZN010000074.1 GCA_017391185.1 Alistipes sp.
CGGCGTGAGAGTCGAGGTGAGCATCACGGGTGGCGGCTTGGGGCTCTTTATCGTGGGACTGCCCGATAATGCTGTCAAGGAGAGTGAGCAACGTGTGCGAGCCGCTTTTGAGAATTCGGGTTTTAGGATGACCGCCCGTAAATGTGTGGTAAACCTCGCCCCAGCCGATCTGCGTAAGGAGGGTTCGGGTTTCGATTTGCCCATTGCTGTGGCTATTCTTGCCGCCACCGAGCAGATTCCTACGGAGGGTTTGGACGCTTCGGCATTCGTGGGTGAGCTTTCGCTCGATGGTAGCGTCAGAGGTGTGAAGGGCATTTTGCCTATCACCATTGCCGCCAAGGAGCAGGGCTTGAAGCGTATCTTTGTGCCACGCGAGAATGGCGATGAGGCTTCGGTGGTGGATGGCATAGAGGTCTATGGCGTAGGCTCGCTGAGCGAGATTACGGCACTTCTGTCGGGACAGATGGAGCTAAGTCCTGTGGTCGAACAGCACGATTTGGAGCAGATTTGTGAGCCGCAGTATGCCGATGACTTTGCCGATGTTAAGGGGCAGCGTCACGTCAAGCGCGCGTTGGAGATCGCCGCTGCTGGAGGTCACAATGTCATTATGATAGGTCCTCCGGGGTCGGGTAAGACCATGTTGGCACGCAGGATGCCTTCGATCCTGCCACCGATGAGCATGGCAGAGGCGTTGGAGACTACCAAAATCCACTCCGTAGCGGGTAAGTTGGGTAGGCATCAGGGTTTGATCAAGGAGCGTCCGTTCCGCGCTCCGCACCATCTGGCTTCGCCTGTGGCGTTGATTGGCGGTGGACAGTCGCCACAACCTGGAGAGGTCTCGTTGGCACACAATGGAGTGTTGTTTTTGGATGAGTTGCCCGAATTTGGACATGGAGTGTTGGAGGTGCTGCGTCAGCCGTTGGAGGATAAACATATCTCCATCGTCAGAGCAAAATATGCGGTGGATTATCCATCGAACTTTACGTTGGTGGCTTCGATGAATCCATGCCCTTGCGGTTACTATAACCACCCCACCAAGGAGTGTACCTGCTCGCAAGGTGCGGTGAAACGATATTTGGGGCGTATCTCAGGCCCGTTGATGGATCGCATTGATTTGCATGTTGAGGTCACGCCCGTCAGCAGTGAGGAGCTATCGTCTTCTGTTCAGGAGGAGAGCAGTCGCGAGGTTAGGGAGAGGGTCAAACGCGCTCGCGAGGTGCAGGCACGCCGATTTGAGGGTACGGAGATCTATACCAACACGATGATGACCTCCTCGATGTTGCGCCGTTTTTGTCCGCTGGATGAGACCTCGCGCCGATTGCTGGATATGGCTATGGAGCGATTACAACTCTCGGCACGTGCCTACGATCGTATAATCAAGGTTGCGCGTACGATTGCCGATTTGAGTGGCGCAGAGAATATCTCGGCAGAGCATATCACCGAGGCTATAACCTACCGCTCGCTCGATAGAGATAATTGGGGTAAGTGATGGGTTTAACGATTTTAGGAAAGGATTTAAAACAATATACTACGATGAAAGCGAAATTTATCTGTGGTGTGACAATGTTGTTGGCATTGTGTGTGGCGCTTATGCCATATAGTGCAGAGGCTAAAGTTTCAAGAGAGAGAAAAGCCAATCAGTTATCCAACCCCAAGGCTTCGCCCGAAGCGCGAAAGTTATTCAAGGAGTTGCTCAGCTACCATGCCGATGGTAAGATTCTTTCTGGCCAGATGTGGGCACCATGGGGTATTGACGAGATAGAGTATGTCTATAAAACTACGGGCAAGTATCCTGCTGTCAGAGGTCACGATCTGATTCATGAGCGTAGCAATGCTCGCGAGGTGGAGCTCTTGATTGAGTGGTATCGTAAGGGAGGTATCCCCACACTGATGTGGCATTGGGGCGCACCGACCAAGGGCGAAGGTTATGAGCAGAGCAAGATGCAGATCGACATCAAGCAGTGTTTTGTGGAGGGTACTCCCGAAAATAAAGCTATGTGGGCAGATCTGAAGCGTGTAGCGGTATGGCTCAAGCAGTTGCGCGATGCCAAAGTGCCGATCTTGTGGCGTCCGATGCATGAGTGCGATGGCGATTGGTTCTGGTATGGCAAGGGTACAGGCGAGGAGTTCGTCAAGCTGTGGCGTACGATGTACGATTACTTTACCCATGAGTGCGGGCTTGATAATCTGATTTGGGTAGTGCCACATAGCGATTGGATTGATCCAAGTTACAACCCAGGCCGAGAGTATTACGATTTGGCAGGTCCCGACACCTATCGCAAGGAGTGGCAGGGAGATCTGTATAAAAAGATTCGTAACATATATGGCGAGGATAACCTCATCCCGCTGCATGAGTGCGGTACGATTCCCGATCCTGATGAGTGCAAGGCAAATGGCACAATGTGGTCGTGGTGGATGTTGTGGCACACCATGCATGTGACAGGTCACAATAAAGAGGATTTGCGCCGCATATATAACCATGAAATAGTGCTGACGCTCGATGAGCTAAAGCGTGCAAAATAGAGTGATATACCCCGAATAGGGAAGTAGAAATAACAACCTATGAAAAGAGTTATACTTTCGGGAGGCGGTACAGGCGGACATATCTATCCTGCCGTAGCGGTTGCCGAAGCATTGAAACGTAAACACAAAGATAATGTAGAGATCCTCTTCGTGGGTGCCGAGGGCAAGATGGAGATGGAGAAGATACCACAGCTCGGTTACAATATCGTGGGCTTGCCCATTTTGGGCTTGCAACGCCGTTTGGAGCCTAAAAATCTGCTTGTGCCATTTAAAGTCATAAGCAGCGTTACCAGAGCCCGATCTATCATCCGCGACTTCTCGGCTGATGTAGTTGTGGGATTTGGAGGCTATGCCAGCGCACCCGTATTGTGGGCAGCGCAGGGTATGGGTGTGCCTACGATCATACAGGAGCAGAACTCCTATGCAGGACTTACCAACAAACTCCTCTCGCGCCGAGCAAAACGCATCTGCGTGGCGTATGAAGATATGGATCGTTTCTTCCGCCGAGATCGTATTATCCTGACAGGTAATCCTCTGCGCGGAAATTTCGCCCCCGCTTTGGCTAAGAGTGCCGAGGCGTTGGAGTATTATGGCCTTAATGCAGAGTTGCCTACGCTACTTATTGTGGGTGGCTCACTTGGTACGCGTACCCTGAACGAGATGATGAAGCGATGGATTCTCTCGCTGGAGGGTGCTGCTGCCCCTGTGCAGGTGATCTGGCAGACAGGTAAATACTACGAGAAGGAGATGCAGGCCTTCTTGGCTGAGCACCCTACACCTAACATCTGGCAGGGCGCATTTATCGAGCGTATGGACTACGCCTATGAGGTTGCCGACTTGGTTGTCTCGCGTAGCGGAGCTTGTACCGTCTCGGAGCTTGCGCTCATCGGTAAGCCTACGCTGTTTGTCCCTTCGCCCAATGTGGCCGAGGATCACCAGACCAAAAATGCTATGGCTCTGGTGGAGCGTGATGCGGCAGAGATTATTGCCGATAAGGATGCCATTGCGCAGGGCATGGAGCGAGCTATGGCTCTGGTTGAGGATAAGGAGCGATTGGCAAAGCTGAGTCGCAATATCCTCAAATTGGGCATCAAGGATGCTGCCGAGCGTGTTGTGCGTCAGATAGAGAAAGAGTGGTAGGTGATGAAATTCAAAATTTAGGATTCAGGAATCAAGATTCAAAATTATTTTGGCTGACGCAATGTTTAGATAATATAGCGATAAAACGAAACAGATATGAGTGCTAAAAAGATATATTTCATGGGAATTGGTGGTATCGGCATGAGTGCTTTGGCACGCTATTTCCTCCACGAAGGATGGCTTGTAGCGGGTTATGACCGTACCGAGACTCCACTTACCCGTCAACTTTCGGCTGAGGGTGCTGAGGTGAATTATGAGGACTCGGTGGAGGCTATCCCCGATGCGTTTGGCTCGGCGGAGGATACCATCGTGGTATATACGCCAGCCGTGCCACAAGATCATCCTCAGATGCGGTTCTTCGCCGAGGGTGGTTTTAAGATGGAGAAACGCTCGCAGATGCTCGGTCATCTCTCTGAGGGTAAGTATGTTATGGCCGTAGCGGGCACTCATGGCAAGACTACAACTTCTACTCTGATTGCGTGGCTCAACCACACGGCCAAGGAGCAGGGCAATGCCTTTTTGGGCGGAATCTCGAAGAATTTCGGTGGAAATATGGTCTTGGGTTCGGGCCAGCGTTTGGCTGTTGAGGCCGATGAATTTGACCGTTCATTTCTCAGGCTCAAGCCCGATGTGGCGGTGATTACAGCTGTGGCGGCAGATCACCTCGACATCTATGGTACTTTTGAGGCTGTTGTGGAGGCTTTCGGGCAGTTTGCAGCGTTGATTAAGAAGGGTGGGCACTTGATTCTAAAGCAGGGAGTCGATATTCCACTCCCAGAGGGTATCTCCATCTGGCGATATAGCTACGATGAGCCTTGCGACTTCTATGCTCGCAACGTGCGTTTGCAGGAGGGTGGATACTACCTCTACGATCTTGTTATGCCCGATTCTGTGATAGAGGATTGTACGCTCGGCATCCCGGGTTGGGTGAATATCGAGAATTCGGTGGCTGCGGCGGCTTCGATGTGGTGTGCGGCTAATGCCGAGGGTAAGGCTTTGGATGTAGAGCTATTGAAGCAGGGACTTGCTACATATCAAGGAGTTAAGCGCCGTTTTGAGTTCTATGTGAATACCCCTCGTCAGGTCTATATGGATGACTATGCTCACCACCCAGAGGAGTTGGAGGCTACCATCACTTCGGTGCGTAAGATGTTCCCTGGGCGTAAGCTGACGGCTATCTTCCAGCCTCACCTCTACTCTCGTACCAAGGATTTGTATGTGGAGTTTGCCGAGGCTTTGTCACATGCCGATGATGTTGTGCTGGTGCCTATATATCCA
>JAFOZN010000075.1 GCA_017391185.1 Alistipes sp.
GTCTATGTTGGAAAGAAGAAGGAGTATCCAAACTACTCGCTCTATGCAGTCGATGCCGAGTCTAAGCCTCGCAAAGAGACTCTAAAGGGTGTTCCTTATATTAATAAAGGTATGGTAGTGCCTTTGCAGAGTCGCTTGAACTCTACTAAGGATGCTCTGTCGGGCGTTAATGGCTGGAAATTCGGTTTCGGATCTACGGGCTTGGCTTCGATTGGCGATGGGCTCTATTATATTTCGCACCCTTATACGCAGGATAAGCGTCATGCGAGCGTTTTGAAGCTATATAAGTTCAACGGTGAGGCCACAGGGCCATTTGAGTTGGTAAAGTAGTATGGATCGCGCTAAAGCCATAGGAGAGATTGCTTGGTATCGCTCGCTCGTACGCCGCAAGGTGCGTGAGTGGGGCTTGTCGCTCGACCATAATGAGATTGATCTTTTGATTGGCAATTTGGACGATATTGCCCGCCAGAGCGAGCAGAGTCTGCAACTCAAACCTTATAAGTCGGGATATTATATCGGCCAGATGGATGAAGATGGATTGCGCCACGGTTGGGGTATAATGACTTACACGACTAAGAATCCCGATCGCTGGGTGATGCAGGCGGGGCAGTGGTGTGATGAGCGCGCTATCGGCAGCCATACGTTCTATGATTCTGATTCGCCCAAGCGTAAGCATTTTCTCGCTTCGGTGCGCTTTAGCGGGGAGCGTAAGCGCGAATCGGGAGTGATAGAGCTTTCGCTCTCGGAGCGAGGGGTGAGCTATGAGCGTAGGAAGTATCGCCGATACGAAGGTTTCTCGCCTTCAACCTTGGCTGTCGGGGCAGTTTTCGCCTTTATATTGTGCTTTGTCCTCACGCGCCGATTTCGTCTGAGTTTGATCCTCGTTGTCGTGTTGGCCGTCTTTTACACTATCGGAGCGATTAGGGAACGTCAGTAGATGCCGTTTGAAAATAAGTTTTATAAGCAAAATGTGATAGAAAATTTGGAATATCAGATAATTTATCCTAAATTTGTTTTTACGACAGATCACTTTCTGTGCCTTTAGGCCCTTGGTTTTGTAGCTCTAAGCTATGCGTTGGCGGCCTTTGGCGGGGGTGTCGGCAGGTGGAATGAGTTGAAAATGAGGTAGAAAGCGAGCGAAAAGATAGATATTAAAATTTTTTAATATACTCTATTCCACGCAAGGCAATCCTTGATTTGTATGGGTTTAGGATTGTTAGAAAATATGTAGAAAAACTTATAAATTATAAGAATATACCAACTAAATTATTAATTAATGTAACAAGAAAAGAGAGTAAGGCTTAAAATCGCAGTTATTAAATTTGTATAAAAATTAGAGCTGAGTTATTTAATTTTATTATTAATATAATAATGAGTTAGTGTAATATCAGCAAAAACGGCAGAGACTAATTTAGTTATTTTACTATGGTAAGTGGCTATTTTGGCTTGTTGCTCGTTTTGTGATATTTTGTGCAACATCTGTAATGTTTGCGATATGGAGTTTTTTCTTATTTTTGAGTTGCAAAATGAAAAACAGTATGCCTATGGTGAAATAAAAAGACTGCTAACTTTAAAATTGAAACTAAAAAGAAAATTGAATTAAAAAGAAAGTTCACGAAAAGTTCACAAAAACTAACTTTAACTAAATTTATTTCATGAATTGTAAAAAACTACTCTTCGTCAGCATGATGTTCTTGAGCCTCGTTGGCTTGTCAACATCATACGCTGCGCCAGCTGTAGCAGCTTCAGAGGCACAGCAGGCCAAAGGTACTCGCGCTGTATCGGGTACCGTAGTTGACTCCTATTCTGGTGAAGCCATTATCGGAGCCTACGTAACGGAGGCAGGAAATGAAAGTAACACTGTGATTACTGACATTGACGGTAACTTTACTATTACTGTTCCTGCAAAGAAGTCCTCACTTGAGGTATCATACGTTGGTTACAAGCCAAAGACCGTTGATATCACAGGTATGGCAAACATCAAGATCGAGCTCGATACTGATAACGAGCTTGAGGAGATCGTGGTAGTCGGATCTGGTGTTCAGAAGAAGGTATCTATCACAGGTGCGATCGCGTCTGTAGATGGTGAG
Organism: Alistipes sp.; assembly: GCA_017391185.1. Taxonomy (GTDB): domain Bacteria; phylum Bacteroidota; class Bacteroidia; order Bacteroidales; family Rikenellaceae; genus Alistipes. The sequence continues at coordinate 2,091 of JAFOZN010000075.1, forward strand.
CAGCTTCGTATGCCATCTTCATCACTTACTACAGGTTTGGCTGGTAAGTTGGCCGGTGTGATCCAGATGACTAACTCAGGTGCTCCAGGTTCTACTGGTGAGTTCTACATCCGTGGTATCTCTACTTTCGGTGGTCGTGCAGAGCCACTTATCCTTTTGGATGATGTTGAGATTTCTTCTGGTGACTTGAACCGTATCCCACCTGAGACTATCAAGTCTTTCACCATTTTGAAGGATGCGTCTGCAACTGCTATCTATGGTGTGCGTGGTGCTAACGGTGTAATGATCGTAACTACTAAGCAGGGTTCTGCTAATACACGTGCTAAGGTTGGTGTATCTTTGGAGAACACATTCGTATCTCCTATGAAGATGGTAGACTTCGTTGACGGTGCAACATGGATGAGCCTTTACAATGAGGCATCTATGGCTCGTGGCGGTCAGCCTTACTACTCACAGGAGGATATCGACTACACTGCAAGTGGTATGTTCCCATACGCTTACCCAGACGTAGACTGGATGGATGTTATGTTTAAGAAGCTGAACGTGAACCAGCGTGCTAACGTAAACATCCAGGGTGGTGGTAACCGTGCTACATATTATATGTCTATCCAGTTCAACCACGATACTGGTATCGTAGATGCTCCAACTGATTACATCTTCAACAACCGTATCCAGAACTACGATTACATTTTCCAGAATAACATCTCTTACAAGCTTTCTGATTCAACAACTTTGGATCTCCACATGAATGCTCAGATCTACCAGCGTAATGGTGTAGGTGAGTCAGTGGATAGCTTGTTCGGTTATGCTCGTTTGACTAACCCTGTTATGATGGTTCCTTACTATCCAGATTCATTCTTGCCAGATTCAGGTCACGTACTCTTCGGTAACGAAATCTTGACAGATACACGTGTACGTACTAACCCTTATGGCGCGATGATGGATGACCACAAGGAGTCTAAGTACAACACTTTGAATACTTCTTTGAAGTTGAACCAGAAGTTGGATTTCATCACTAAGGGCTTGGAGTTCACAGGTTTGGTTAACTGGAAGAACTGGTCAGGTGTTTACTACACTCAGTCTAAGTCTCCATACTACTACCGTATTAAGTCAGGCTCATGGGATGTTAACAACCCAGATTTCTTCGAGCTTGAGGAGTTGGCAGTAGGTAACAACTACGTAACTGAGGAGGGTGGTCTCGATGGTACAGATAACACATTCTATGCTGACCTTCGTGTGAACTACAACCGTTCATTCGGTAAGCACAACGTAAGCGCATTGCTTATGATGATGATGCGTTCATACCAGTCAACTGGTCTTCCTAACCGTAACATGGGTTACTCAGGTCGTGCAACTTATGACTACGATCAGCGTTACTTCGTAGAGTTCAACTTCGGTTACAACGGTACAGAGCGTCTTCCTAAGGGCGAGCGTTACGAGTTCTTCCCAGCGGTATCTTTGGGTTGGGTTCCATCTAACGAGAAGTTCTGGGAGCCAATGAAGAACGTGATCGACTACTTGAAGATTCGTGGTTCTTACGGTTTGGTAGGTTCTGACGGTTTCGGTGGTAACCACTTCGTATACTTCGATGATATCTCTATCAACGGTGGTGGTACATTCTGGATGGGTCCTAACAAGTCAGGTGGTACTTCTTACCAGTCACACGCCGTTTCTGGTTACGCTATCCAGAACGCTACATGGGAGCGCGTAAAGAAGCTTAACCTTGGTGTTGACTTCACTTTGTTCCGCGAGCTTTCAGGTACAGTTGAGTACTTTAAGGATAAGCGCGATCGCATCATGCTTCAGCGTGCATCATGGCCACTTATCATGGGTTACTGGAATGCAACTCCATGGGGTCAGGTAGGTGAGGCTGAGAGCCACGGTTTCGAGGCAAGCTTGAACTGGGACAAGCAGATCAACAAGGATCTCCAGATCAGCTTCCGCGGTAACTTCTCTTACAACCAGAATAAGTACATCTACAAGGATGAGCCAGATTACAACTCAGTATGGCAGCGTCAGACAGGTATGCCACTCAATGGTTACCGCACTGAGGGTTACATCGCTGAGGGCTTGTTCGAGTCTGAGGAGGAGATTGCAAACTCTCCAGATCAGTTGCTCGGTACTGCAGTTCGTCCTGGTGATATCAAGTATCGTGACGTAAACGGTGATGGTCGTGTCGATGGTGATGATAAGGCTTTGATCTCTCCTTACGGACGTACTCCACGTATCCAGTACGGTTTGGGTGCTAACCTCCGTTGGAAGAACTGGGATTTGGGTGTATTCTTCAACGGTTCTGCTAAGCGTACTATCATCGCTGGTAACGTTGAGACATTCGGTACAGACGACCGCAACGTAATGCAGTGGGTTGCTGACAACGCTTGGACAATGGAGAATCCTAATCCAAATGCTAAGTATCCACGTTTGGGTCTTACAGCAGCTGACAACGCTAACAACATGGAGACATCTACATTCTGGATGCACAGTGGTAACTTCCTCCGCTTCAAGACTTTGGAGATCGGTTACAACTTCAAGTTTGGTCGCGTTTACGTAACAGGTGACAATATCGCTGTTTGGTCTCCATTCAACGAGTGGGATCCAGAGCTTTACTGGGACCGTTACCCACTTAACCGCACATTCACTTTGGGTGTTCAGCTCAGATTCTAATTTAAGTTAATAAAAAAGGAATAAAATTATGAAACTATATAATAAAGTATTAGCAATTGCAGTAGCTGCTTTTACGCTTGTTTCATGTAACTTCTTGGATGTAGCCCCAGCTGAGCGTGCGACATTTAAGGATGCGATGAAGACACAGGCATCTACTGAGGGTTGGCTCTATGGTTGCTTCAACTCAGTTGCCTCTACTAACGGCGCTGGTTGTGAGGGCTACGAGGGTGGTACTGATGAGTACACTACTCCTGTACTTTGGTCAGAGTATGACAACTGGAAGATTCGTATGGCGTCTATCAACGCTACTAACATTAGCGATTCATACTGGCGAGTTCTTTACGGTGATATCGGTAACGTTCACCTCTTCCTCAAGCAGTTGGATATCCACAAGCCAGAGTTCTTGTCTGAGGACGATATCGCAATGTATAAGGCTCAGATCAACTTCGTGAAGGCTTACTACTATTTCCGTATTCTTCAGTACTTCGGTCCATGTCCTATCGTATATGAGTACGCTGACATGAACATCACTAAGGATAAGTATGCTGGTCGTTCACACTATGACTATGTGATCAACTATATTTGTCAGCTTTTGGATGAGGCTTACCCATATCTTCCAGATTCTTATTCTATGGATAAGTATTATGGTCAGGGTAACAAGACTATTGCTCTCTTCTTGAAGGCTAAGGCTCGTCTTTACGCTGCTTCTCCACTTTGGAACGGTGAGTTCCCATGGGTTGAGTGGAAGAACAAGATCGAGACTCCAGGTGTAGATCCTATCACAGGTGAGACTTATGGTTATGAGTTGGTTTCTAAGACTTTCCACATCGAGAAGTGGTATGCTGCTCGTGATGCTGCTTTGGAGGCATTGCGCGTTGCTGAGGATCCAAACTACGGTGGTCGTGAGCTCTTCTCTTGGAAGCACGCTGAGCCACTTATCGCTCAGAACCAGGTAGAGTGGGATCCACGTAAGGGCGGTTGCTGGTACCCAGGTATCGACCCAGCTACTCCACAGGGTGAGGAGTTCTACAAGAAGGTTCTTACAATGCGTTATGCTGCTGCTGCTGACGAGGGTCAGGGTAACAAGGAGCTTATCTGGACTAACCACACTACTCCTAACCAGCGTACATTTAAGCCACGTAACATGATTTACAAAGGTTCTGGTGACCAATGGGAAGGCGGCTGGTCTGGAGGTAGTATTACTTTGCAGGCAGTAGAGAAGTTCTACACTCAGAACGGTAAGTTGCCTAAGTACGATCCTAACTTCCCAGCAGAGTCAGAGTGGTTGAAGTCAGCAGGTTTGGAGCGTCCAGAGGTTATCAACCTCAACACAGGTCGTGAGCCCCGTTTCTATGCTTGGATCAACTTCGATGGTGGTGATATGGGTCCAAAGTTGGGCGCTGGTAAGCCAAAGAAGCTTAACTTGCGTAGCTCAGCTCGTGATAAGAACGATCCTAACACTATCTACTCAGGTACTGACCTTGATCAGGCAGCTCGTGATAACAACCAGTCTGGTTACCTTTCTGATAAGTTCTGTACTCCAGCACAGCAGTGGGCAGCTACAGGTGGTTACTCATACACTACATTCCTCTTCCCTATGTTCCGTTTGGCTGACCTCTATTTGTTCGCAGCAGAGTGCTATGCTGAGATCTACATGCACGAGGGTGGCGCTCAGAACTTGGAGAACGCTTTGAAGTACTTGAACGCTATTCGTCAGCGTGCTGGTATCGAGAACGTAACTGCTGCTGATTGCAACGGTGAGATGTCTATCCGCGATTGGGTACGTAACGAGCGTTTCGTAGAGCTCTTCCAGGAGGGTCACCGTTACCACGATGTTCGCCGTTGGGTAGAGGGTGATAAGTATTTCGGCGCAGGTAAGCTTGAGGGTCTCCAGTGCTTCGTAAACTACAAGAAGAACGCTTCTATTGAGCACTTCAACCAGCGTGTTAAGCTTGATGGTGATTTCAAGTGGTTGGATCGTTTGTACATGTTGCCTATCAACTTGAACGAGCTTTACTCTAACCCACAGATGGTACAGGCTCCTGGTTATTAATAGAACCTTAAAGAAAAAGTAAAAATGAAACAGATATTTGGAAAATTGAGCATGGCGGTTGCGGCATTGACAATGTTTGCAGCCTGCGACAATTCGATGTACGAATATGAGCAGCTCTTCCCAGATCAGTACAAGCGTGTGGTTTGTATTAAGCAGGAGGCTAAGTCATCTAAGGAGTTGTTCAATGTTGGTAAGGATGATTATGTAGACTTTACTATCCTTCGTTCAGGTGGTATTCCTGAGGGTGAGGCTTCAGTAAATCTCGTTCCTATGACACAGGAGGAGTTGAGCTTGTATAGCGAGAACTATGTTATAGCTTCTTCTGAGATCTTCTCTCTTAGCGCTTCAACTTTGAACTTCGAGTCAGGCGAGCGTTTTAAGACTGTTCGCGGTACTTTCTCAGCAGCTGGTATCGAGGTTGCCAGCCAGACTATCGCAGCTTTGGAGCCAGGTCAGGTTCTTTGCGCAGCGTTTAAGCTTGAGCAGAGCGGTGAGACTACTATCGACAAGGAGAAGAACTACATCATCCGTGAGCTTTCAGTTAATGAGCCAAAGTTGAACTTCAACTTCGAGGGTACTTATGTAAATGGTACTTCTACTACATTGAACGTTGAGCTTCCATTCGCTAACGAGGATTTCGAGATCACTTGGGATTGCGATATCGATGCTGCTGACTTCACTGGTATGGAGCCATCTACTTCTTTCGGTAATGGTTTGCCAGCTAAGTATGCTGCATGGAGCAACGTAGCTCCTGTTGTTGAGGGTAACTCTTCAATGGGTGCAGGTGAGACATCTGCTTCTTACACTATCTCTTTGCCAGCAGGCGCTCCAGCAGGTATCTATGATGTTCAGGTTA
>JAFOZN010000076.1 GCA_017391185.1 Alistipes sp.
CGTATGCCAATTGCACGTAAGTCGAGCCTCAGAGACGGTGTTTTTGATTGCTTGTTGTTGCGCAAGCGTAAACCATTCATGTCAATGTGCGATATGTTGTTGTATATGGTGGGTATTGAGACCAAAGCGGTGAAATATTTTCAGACTTCGGAACTCACGTTGGTTACTCCGCTTGAGGAGAAGACTGATGTGGATGGTCAGTATGGAGGAGCATTCCCCATGAAGTTGAGTTGTATGAAAGGCGCGTTGAAGATTATTTGCCCCAAGGAAATCTGATGATTCGAATCTTAAACGGCTAAAATAGAGTTATGGAGAGAGTGTGTGGTGAGAGTAAAACGAAGGTGAATACTTCTAAATTAGAGAAGTATTTTGTGGGAGAGGGCCTCAAGGGTTCTAATATATCCATTTCACCTTGGATGAGTTTTAAAGACTTAACATCGCATTTGGAGTCCACTGAGTGGATTACTGTTGGAGTGATATGTAATGGTAGTGCCAAAATTCAAGTGAATAGTAGGGCATACACCATGCGACCCAACTCTATCTTCTTGTTGGGCAAGGATAGTGTGGTTGAGGATTTTAAGTGTAGCAAGGCCTGTGAGGGATATATGATAAGATTCTCTTCATCGGCTTTTGAGGCTTTGAATCTGGAGACTTCGGATTTGATGTCTATCAATATGGCCATTAATAAGAATCCAATAGTGGAGGTTGATAGTAACATAATTACCGGCTTGCATTGTGTAGCTGCTCAGATGTTGTTTACCTCACGTCAAGAGAGTAATATCTATCGTTATCGTGCGGTAGAATCATTAGCATCAGCTCTCTTTTATAACTTTGCATCTATAATTATCTCTAACCATAAGCGTATGTCGGAATTTAAGCTGAAGAGTTCGCGCAGTGAGGAGATTTTCCGTCATTTCCTGCGTATGGTATCTGAGAAATGTTGTGAGTATCGTTTTGTGGAGTATTATGCCGAGGAGTTGGGTATCACGGCGAAGTATCTTTCGCTCGTATGTAAACGTCAATCGGGTAAGAATGCTTCGAAGATTATAGATGATGCCGTTATCCATAAGGCAAAGGAGTTGCTTGGCCAGCATGGTTTGAGTGTGAATGAAATCGCGCTGAAGATGAATTTTGTGTCGCAATCTTTCTTCGGTAAATATTTCAAGCAACGTGTGGGCGTTTCTCCATCTCGATATAGAGGATCTAAATTGTAGGGAGAGTTATATAGTCAAAGGTATGGGTAAGGCAATTGATGTCCCCTACCTAAGGCTTTGAGAGGGATAGTCATAAAGGGAGAGGTCAAAAATCATTATCGCAGATTAACTCTATTACCACGCGTTAGCTTAATTTTGAATTCTGAAATCCCCCTCTTTAATGATACAATAAACCCACCTAACTTTTTTATGGTTAGGTGGGTTTATTGTCTATGGAATACCCGATTTAATTGAGGTAGTTATACACCTTGAAATCGGTAATCTTGCTATTGAAGCTACCTGTCTTCTCCAATGGGAATACAAGTGTGCGGTTGTAGTACATCTTAGTTGCAGGGTTGTAAACCACAGGATGGAAGATTACACCCTCGGTGTGGTATGAATGTTTCTCCGAAGGCTTCATCACGTAGTATGTCAAACGGTCGAGCTCCTGATGTAGGCGGCCGTTGATGTAGAGGCGTGTAGCCTTATTGTCGCCCTGAATCTTGATCTCCACGCTCTCTCCCTGTTTTACTCTGTAGTTGAACTTGTTGAGATAGCCCTCGTATGAATAACCCAACTGACCACTCTGTGGATCAGAGAGATAGAATACAGCATGAGGCGAACGGAATAGCTCTGTGCCCTTTGCTTCGGTAGCACCCTCAAGTTTAAAACTGATGGTATAACCAAAACCGATCTCCTTGAGCGGAAGCTCAGTATTAGACTTAATTTCATCTGCAGCAAATACCTGACTCTGAGGCTTGCCATGTCGAGCCAAGACGTTTACTCCAGGGGCCTCGCTAAGTTCCATGCGCTTCTTGTCGAAGTCGGCGTATGGTAACTCGCGGAGCTTACCACTCCAGCACTTTACTGCCAAAGTCTGCAACGCTGGATATACTCGGTGGTGAACATCCTTTACCGAGATTCCATTGCCTGGATGGTCATTCCATACGGCAAACATACCTCCCAAGATGGCTGGATCCTGCTCCTCGAATACTTGGTTACCGATTACGGCTGGAGTCCAATTGTCGTAGAGGTAGTTGCAGTTCAAATAGTC